>CAZTFJ010000090.1:2975-8583 GCA_964612255.1 uncultured Rikenellaceae bacterium
CGACCGGGCAAAAAACAAAAAGTATTTGTCGAATAACAAGTTGAACAGCTCCATATAGGCTGGGTTGTTGTATAGTATTGGCCTGTTCTCGAAGTAATTGCTCGATATGCTTCGCGATTGCTGCATCAGGGCTAGCTGGCTTAGCAGTCCGTAACGATAATTTCTGTAGCTGGTAAAAAAAGGATTGTTGAATTTTGCAAACAGTTCTTCTAGCTCGTTTTTTAGTGAATCTATTGGCGTCGATTCTTTTCCATCGTAAGCATCTCTAACAATGCCATCGAAATGCTGATTAAAGGCCAAGTCAAAAGTGCTAATCAAATAGTTAATGTCGTTGGGCTTCATGTTGGCTATGCCAATATGTAAATCGTTTGCCCTAAAATAGGGGTTTAACCTTTGCTGCTCAGATTTAGGTTCGTACTCTGGCAAAACCAGCTCGTAATCTGTTTTAGGCTCAACAAAAAGATATGCTCTGTAAATGCCTAAATTGTTGTATATGAATGTTATTTCATCAATTTTTAAATCGCAACTAAAATATCCAAGGCTATCAACCGTACACTTGGCAACCACCTCTTCGGTTTGGGTAACATAATCGGCGTATCTGAAAAAAGTGAGCTCTTCGCCAGCGTAGCTTGGCGCGTTGCCGTATAGTTTAACCTGTGCCTTGCCCGATAGGGTGGCAAAAAATAATACGCTAATTACAAGTGCTAATCGTTTGTTAAAAGCCATACGAATTTTTTTGTTACATATGGTTAACGGTCAAGATACTTTTTTATGTTGATAGCAGTTGGCAAAAATTTGGTGGCATCGCCATTGTTTACCAGTATGTCGCGTACTATGGTTGAGTTTACTGGGGTGTGCTCGGGGGCAGTGAGCAAAAATACCGTTTCGATATCGGTGCGCATTGCCTTGTTTACCTGACCAATTGCCCGTTCGTATTCAAAATCGGCAGCAGTTCGTAACCCTCTTAGCAAATATTTTGCGCCAATGTTATGGCAAAAGTCAACTGTTAACCCTTGGTAGCTGGTTACCTCAACTTTTGGCTCGTTGCCAAATACATCGGCAACCATAGCTAACCTTTGTTCGAGGTTAAAAAGCGTTTTTTTCGACAAGTTATTCCCCACAGCTACCACAACCTTGTCGAAAAGGTTTAGTGCCCTCTTAACCAGGGCTTCGTGGCCAATAGTAAATGGGTCGAATGTGCCTGGAAACACTGCAACTCTTTCCATTGTTTGTTGTTTTTTTTGTTGATGATGGGCAAAGGTAGCATCTTTTTTAAGATAGGCTTATGCTGTTGGTTCCGATAATACCTTTGGCTCTGCAGTTATTGCTTGGGCTTTTTTTACTTTTTCTTTTAGCAATATGTAATCAAGCGCATCGCCAATATAGTCGAAATACATAAAGGTTAGCCCTTTTATGTATATGTCTTTTATTTCGGCAACATCTTTCTCGTTCTCTTTCGAGAGGATAATCTCCTTAATGCTGGCTCTTTTGGCAGCAAGTATCTTTTCTTTAATGCCGCCAACTGGGAGTAGTTTTCCTCGCAGGGTAATCTCGCCGCTCATAGCAATGCTTTTTCTTATTTTCCGTTGCGTAAATGCCGATGCCAGTGAGGTAATCATGGTGATACCGGCCGATGGCCCATCTTTGGGGATTGCGCCCTCGGGAACGTGCAGGTGCACATCCCAGCTGTCGAAAATTTCAGAAGTAAGTCCGAAATGCTGGCTATTCGATTTTATGTATTGCAGCGCAATAACTGCCGACTCTTTCATCACATCGCCAAGGTTTCCTGTTATGGTTAGCTTGCCCTTCCCTTTGCTTAGGCTTGTTTCGATAAACAGGATTTCGCCCCCAACGCTTGTCCAAGCCAGCCCTGTGGCCACTCCTGCTAGGTCGTTGCCTTGGTACAAATCTTTAAGGTATTTGGGAGCACCCAGAACTTTTTTTATGTCAGTTGCCGTTACCGACTTGTTGTACTCCTCGTCAAAGGCAATGCTTTTGGCTGCATTGCGAACAATTTTGGCAATTCGCTGATTTAGCGCTCTAACCCCGCTCTCGCGGGTGTACCCTTCAACTACCTCTTGTATTGTTTTGTTGGGAATTGTGAGGTGTTTTTTTGTTATGCCATGGTTTTCGAGTTGATTTGGTATAAGGTGACGTTTGGCTATCTCAACCTTCTCTTCCATAATGTATCCGCTCATCTCAATCAGCTCCATACGGTCGCGAAGGGCAGGGTTTATTTCGGCAATGTTATTTGCTGTAGTAATAAATAAAACCTTCGATAAGTCGTAGTCTACATCCAAATAGTTGTCGTGAAAAGCGTTGTTTTGCTCGGGATCAAGCACTTCTAGGAGCGCCGATGCGGGATCGCCATGGAAATCTTTTCCAACCTTATCTATCTCGTCAAGAATAAAAACTGGGTTCGATGACTTTACCTTTTTTAGGTTGTGTATTATGCGGCCGGGCATAGCGCCAATGTATGTTTTGCGATGACCTCTAATTTCGGCCTCGTCATGCAATCCGCCCAGAGAGATGCGGGCGTATTTTCTATCGAGAGCACGGGCAATTGATTTTCCCAGCGAAGTTTTGCCAACACCCGGAGGGCCATGTAAACAAATAATGGGTGCTTTCATATCGCCCTTAAGTTTAAGCACTGCAAGGTGCTCGAGTATGCGCTCTTTTACTTGCTCTAATCCAAAGTGATCTTTGTCTAGTACCCTTTTTGTCCTTTTTAGGTCGAAGTTATCCTTTGTAAACTCGTTCCATGGCAAATCGAGTAATAGCTGCACGTAGTTTAGCTGCATGGAGTAATCGGGAGCCATAGGGTTCATATTGCTAAGCTTGTTGAGCTCACGGTTAAACACCTCGGCCACCTCTTTGCTCCACTTTTTGGTCTCGGCTTGCTTGCGCATTTCCTCAACCTCTTTCTCGTTGGGGCTTCCGCCAAGTTCGTCCTGTATGGTTTTCATCTGCTGATGCAGGAAGTACTCGCGTTGCTGTTGGCTCATATCGAGTTTTACCTTCGATTGTATATCGTTTTTAATCTCCAGCAGCTGAATTTCGCGACCCATAAGTTCTAGCAGCAGTGTGCTTCGGCTTTTAATGTCGTTTTGCTCAAGTAGTTTTTGCTTGTCGGGGGCGGGTAGCTCAATGTTTGAGCAAATAAAGTTGATTAAAAAGTAGTGGTTGTCGATGTTTTTAATGGCAAAGGCCGCTTCCTGTGGCATATTTGGCGACAGGTTGATAATTTTAGTGGCAAAGTCTTTAATGGAACTTATAAGCGCCTCAAATTCTTTGTCTTTATCGTTTGTGGGGTCGTCAACAATGGTTTGGATCGAAGCAATAAAGTAGGGCTCAGTAGTAATGTATTCCAACACCTGAAACCTATGTAGCCCCTGAAGGATAACCGAGGTGCTTCCATCAGGCATCTCCAGAACCTTAAGCACGCGGGCAATGGTTCCCATGCCGAATAAGTCTTTCACTTCGGGTTCCTCAATATTGGCATCCATTTGCGATACGGCTCCTAAAAACTTTGTTTTTTGGGTGAGGCTTTTAACCAATTTTACCGATTTTTCTCTGCCAACAGTAATGGGTAGCACTACACCGGGAAAAAGTACAGTGTTGCGTAATGCCAGTATGGGTAGCGTTTTTGGCATATCTTTTACATCAAAGTCGCCGTTGTCTTCTGTAAAGAGAGGAATAAATTCTGAATCTTGATCAAACGAATCGGAAAGGAATGGTGTGCCTATTTTTATCTCAAAATTTTTGCTCATACTAGTTTTTATGGTGTTGTAATTGTTTCAAAAAAATGACATATTGACGCAATTTCACCCTGCGCAATGTGTAGGGGACTACTGCGCAATCGCTATGCCATTTTTTTAATGATATTATTGTTCCCGTTTTGTTGTTAGTGTCTATTTCCAGCTGTTTCTTCGAATATGTGTGTAAGTATATCCATATCTACTTGTGTAAGTTCTAGCCCTCTGCGCCCCATAACAATTTTTGCTGTTTCAAAAGCTTTGTTTGTTTTGTAAATAGAAAACCCCTGGGCTCCTCCCCATGAAAAGCTAGGGATGAAATTGCGTGGGAATCCATCGCCAAAAATGTTGGCACTCACCCCAACTACGGTGCCTGTGTTAAACATTGTGTTGATTCCGCATTTGCTGTGGTCGCCCATAACTAAACCGCAGAACTGCAGGCCAGTGTCAACAAAGCACTTTTTGCTGTAGTTCCAAAGTTTTACATTAGCGTAGTTGTTTTTTAGGTTCGAGGTGTTAGTGTCGGCCCCAAGGTTGCACCACTCGCCTATAACAGAGTTGCCAATAAACCCGTCGTGTGCCTTGTTAGTGTAGCCAAAAATTACGCAGTTGTTTACCTCGCCACCTACTTTTGAGTGTGGCCCTATGGTAGTTGGGCCGTATATTTTTGCACCTAGTTTGAGGGCCGAGTGTTCGCAAAGGGCAAAGGGTCCTCGCACAAGCGAACCTTCCATTACTTCGGAGTGTTTGCCAATGTAGATGGGGCCTGCAGATGCATTAAGCACGCTACACTCTACGGTAGCACCTTCTTCAATAAAAATTTTTTCAGCGTTCATCACTCTATTGCTCTCAGGTATTGGCTGCGATTTTTTGCCTGCAGTTATCAGTTCAAAGTCGGCCTCAATGGCTTTCCCGTTTAAACTGAAAATGTCCCAAGGGTTCGCAACCTGAAGTGGATTTGCACCTGTTGTTTTAATGTTGCTATAGTTTTTTATATCTAAAAAATTATTGCTGGTTGGCAGTACTGGCAAAATGGCAGCAATCAGGGTGTCGTTATCAATAAGCGCTTCGCCTTGTGTTAGCGCTGAAATTTCTTTAATAAGATTTGAGTTGGGTAACACTCCTCCATTTATGAAAAGGTAATGCCCCTGTGCAGTTGGTAAGGGGAACTTTTCACGCAAATAATCTGCTGTGTAGTGGTAGCACTCTTGGTTCATTACCTTTTCCCATTTCGCATGTATGGTTAAAATCCCTATCCTAATCATCGATACTGGTCGGGTAAACGTTAACGGAAGGAGTTCTTCTCGCCTGTTGTCATCAAAAAGAATAATATGCTTATCCATTGTAGGTGTAATTTTTATATGGTAAGGTAAATTGATGCCTAAAAGTACAAATAAAAAAGGAACAACTTGTGGTTGCTCCTTTTTACAATGCTAAATATTGTTGCTGATTAGCTAAAGTACAATGGCTAGTTGCTTTTCTTGTCGTAGTGCTTTTTGTACTTGGTCATGAACTTGTCAACGCGACCAGCGGTGTCAACTAGCTTCATCTTACCTGTATAGAAAGGGTGAGAAGTGTTAGAAATCTCCACCTTTACCAAGGGGTACTCCACGCCATCAACTTCGATGGTTTCTCTCGTGTTTACGGTCGATTTGGTGATGAAAACATGCTCGTTCGACATGTCCTTGAACGCCACCAGTCGATAATTCTTTGGATGAATGTCCTTTTTCATTTTAAAGTAGATTTATCTTTTAAAAAACTCTTTTCTAGCTAAAAATTAGGGCTGCAAAGTTATTAACTCAATCGATAATAACAAAATAACATCAATAATTTTTTCGAAAAGATTTTCATAT
>CAZTFJ010000090.1:8610-8835 GCA_964612255.1 uncultured Rikenellaceae bacterium
AATCCCTGCTGGCAAATTTCGATAGCAGGCGCAAAAACTCAATGTATAACCAAATTAAAGTAACCATTAAGCCAAAGGCACCATACCACTCCATATGCTTAGGCGCTCCGGCTTTGGCACTTCGCTCAATAAAATCGAAATCGAGAGTAAGGTTTAGCGCAGCAATGCCAATTACCACTAGGCTTATGATAATGCTTAATGTGCCACCGTTGTGTATGTAGCCCA
>CAZTFJ010000091.1:0-8822 GCA_964612255.1 uncultured Rikenellaceae bacterium
GTGAAATTGGAAGTAGCGATGGCGTTTTTGCTTTTAAAAGGGAGCATCATAACGAGGCTCTTGAGGATTTGGTTCTAAACAAAACAGAGGTAGAGAAGATAAGCAATGTGGGACATAGGTTCATTAGAAAATACAATTCTGCCTATGCCATTCCTACAGCAACAAATGGGAGAGCGCACATGTTTGCCCCTGTAAAACGTGTAGGCAAGCTATCTGTTGATACGCTTTGGTTTAACACAATAGTTTTATGGTTAATTAGCGGATTATTCTATTTCACACTGTTAACAAATCTTTTCAGAGCCATTAACAAATATCTTGAGCGTTTCAGATTTAAGAGGCTTACCAAGCGAATATCAAAATATATTCCTAAGTAAATGCTTTGATAATTCACATATTTGCGAACTTATTATTAATTGTTATATTGCAAAACCTAAACGCAACGCCTGTTTAATGTATATAGCCTAAACCAATGCCCTATGAAACTTGGGATGATGACCAAGAGTGAGTGTATTGACTTTGTTGAATTCAATATCACCGGTAACAGCGACAACTATAATAAATGTGATGAGGAATCGCTGTTCCTTAACAGCAATGTGTTCAACATATTTGCCGGCTGCTTTGAGCAGAGCAATCATCTATTCGAGTTTATTGGGCAAACCATGTACAACGCCCGTAAAATAATTCCCCTGCGCAATGCGCTTGACAACAATTTGGAGAGGCTAGTTCTTATTGAAACCGTTGAAGAATTTAAACGCTACGTAACAGGCATATTCCTAGGACGCGACTTGATACTTGATCTGGTCAAAGCCGACCCGCTTTGGGAACAATGCTGGAAGTTCTACCTTCGTAGATTAACAGTTATTAATAGAGATCTGATTAAGTTGATAGATCGTTGCGTTGATGAGGAACGAATTCTGTGGGTAATAGGGTATTGATTCAAGCGGACAGTAATAAGTTGTTTGTTTCATCCAATCAACCTTGCCAGCCGCTAATGTCAGTCAATCATCTAACCTGCCTGCTGACGCCAGTCAGGCAGGTCAATCAATCAATCAATCAATCAATCATCCAATCAGTCAATCAGTCAATCATCCAATCTACCTGCCCACGTCAGTCAGTCAGGTCATTCAATCTAACAAAAAGCCCCCCTTAATCTAGTGTTCTCCTCTTAAAGCATTTGAAAGAAAAAGGTAAAAGTACCCATGGCGTATTGCATTATTGACGTAAAATGGTCGCCATTGTTTATGGGGAATAGTTCAACGTTAGTTGCTACTTTATCAATCATATAGTTGTATGCGTCCTCCGAATTAAAAAAGGGTACATAGGTATCAGCAGTTCCGTGATATAGGTGTGTTGGCGACAGAGGAATCCAGCTATACGAATTGTTCTGCTCAATTACAGCTAAAAATTCTGTATCACTACCAGACGTTACACCATCAATAAATTCCTGAGTAAAAAGAAGCGATGGATTATTTTCTATCTCAGCAAAAACACCCTCGTTGGAAATTTTTGTTGCCCAAGGCTCATTAAAGTAGAAGGAATATGGGCGTTGTAGCTGTGGATAAATTTTGTTGTAAGTGTCGAGAACCCATACATACGAATTAATAAATTCTAATTCTTCGGTACTAGAAACTACCCAATTCATAAATTTCGATTTATTGTATGCTCCAGCACCAACCGATACGGCGGTAATGTCGAACTCAGCAGGATGCTCTTCCTGCATAAGCTGATATGCTGCCATGGTAGCACTTCCCCCTTCGGAGTAGCCGGTAAGGAAAAGAGGGTTGGCAAGATCTGTACGGTTGTTCACCTTAAAGTATTCGCGAGTGGCTCTAATCATATCGCGAGTTGCCGATGCAAGAGTAGCTTTGTGCTCGTATGGATGTGGCAAATGGCTCGAAACGCCATAGCCAATATAATCGGGCATGGCAATGGCAAACCCTGTTGAGGCCAT
The DNA here is from genome assembly GCA_964612255.1 of uncultured Rikenellaceae bacterium. Taxonomy (GTDB): domain Bacteria; phylum Bacteroidota; class Bacteroidia; order Bacteroidales; family Tenuifilaceae; genus Perlabentimonas. Next base: position 1,952 of record CAZTFJ010000091.1, read on the forward strand.
CATAATAGCCACAATATCGCTCTGTGAATTAAAATTCGATGGGGCATCCTCATTGGATGTTATGGTGCCGTGCTGAAAGCTAACCAAGGGCTTGTTTCCCTCTCCGATGGGAATTAGTAGCGCTCCCGATGCCTCTACCTCGTTTCCTTGCGCATCAACGGTTGTGTAAACAAGTCTTACACCCTTAACCCCATATCGTATAAGAAATTCAATCTCTGCAGGAACATCGGCTCCTTCTTGTATTTGGGTTAGAATATCTTCTTTTGAATACTCAATAACCTCATCAGATGTAACTAGATACTCAGGAGTAAACACATCTGGAATTTCCTCGTCAGCGCATGAGGCTACTATAAGCATCATTGCTACAACCAATAAATTTCTTAATGTTGATATTTTCATAATCTTGATTTTTATTTCATTTGTAACAAACAAATCAGCAAATAGTTAATCTATGCACCAATCAATTCCCTCAAATCCGTTACTAGTTAAATAGTTATTTGCCTGTGAAAAGTGTTTACATCCCAGAAAACCTCGATATGCCGATAATGGCGATGGATGTGGTGCTTTAAGCACATAGTGCTTTTGCGTATCGATAAGTTTAACCTTTGCCTGTGCATACGACCCCCAAAGCAAGAACACCACCTTCTCGCGCTGATTTGATAAAGCCATAATGGCAGCATCAGTAAACTGCTCCCATCCCCTACCCTGATGCGAACCAGCCTGTTGTGCCCTTACAGTAAGCGTTGCATTAAGCAGTAAAACACCTTGCTGTGCCCATTTTTGTAGATTTCCGTGGTGCGGAATGGGAATACCTAAATCGGAATTAATCTCCTTAAATATATTTACAAGCGATGGGGGTATTGTTACCCCTTTTGGTACCGAAAAGCATAAACCGTGAGCTTGGCCAGGCCCGTGATAAGGATCTTGCCCAAGAATAACCACCTTCACGCTGTGGAATGGGGTTGAATTAAAGGCGTTAAAAATATTGGCTCCTGCAGGATAAATTCGATAATTTTTCTTCTCGTCGAGAAGAAACTCTTTGAGCTTTACAAAGTACTCTTTTTCAAACTCAGCATGCAAAACCTTACCCCAGCTTTGCTCAATTACAGGATTTACGCTTGGCGTTACCATTGCAATACATTTTTATTGAACAAAGATAACAAACTAGCATAAAGCATTTATGGCAAAAAGAGATTTGCCCTTGGCAATAGGCTTAAATTTTGCTAAAATTCCGATTTAAAATGGAATTTTATATCGGTAAACTTTTCCTGTGCCATTTGCAATGCGTAGGGTGATTCGGCAAGAAATACCTCGCGACCATGCTTATCAATTGCGATATTGGCATACTTACGCACCCTAAAATCTTTTAGCTGCTCCATGTTGTCTGTTTCAATCCAACAGGCTTTGTACAAACTTATGGGCTCGTACCTACAAAGCGCCGAGTATTCATGCTCTAGCCTATACTGAATTACATCGAACTGAAGGGCGCCGACAGTACCAATAATTTTTCGACCATTGGCTTTTGATGTGAATAGCTGAGCAACGCCTTCGTCCATTAGCTGGTCAATCCCTTTGGCCAGCTGCTTAAACTTCATGGGGTCAGCGTTTTCGATATACCTAAAAAGTTCGGGAGAGAAGCTGGGGATACCCTTGAACTTAAGCGTTTCGCCCTGGGTAATGGTATCGCCAATTTTAAAAGTGCCTGTATCATGAAGCCCCACAATAGCTCCCGTGTAAGCGGTATCTACAATCGATTTTTTATCGGCCATAAATGCCGTTGGGCTTGAGAACTTTATTCGCTTACCCGATCTTACATGCATAAATGGCTTGTTACGCTCAAAAGTACCAGAACAAATTTTAAGGAAAGCCAACCTGTCGCGGTGGTTGGGATCCATATTGGCATGAATTTTAAATACAAAGCCAGTAAGTTCCTCTTCGAAAGGCGAAACCTCTCTGGTTTCGGTATGCGTTGGCCTTGGGTGTGGTGCAATATTTATAAAACAATCTAACAGCTCGCGTACTCCAAAATTATTTAGAGCACTACCAAAAAAAACTGGGGCAACCTGTCCTGCTAAATACGTTTCGTTATCGAACTCTGGATACACGCCATTAACTAACTCCAAATCCTCTCTAAGAGCCTCGGCGTTGTCACCAATATGTTTGTCAATTACATCTGAGTTAATATCTTTTATCTCAACAACATCATTGGAAACAGTTTGCTTATCGTCGCCAAAAAATAGGTTAAGCTTGTGCTCGTACATATTGTACACCCCTTTAAAACTAGGCCCCATGCTAATGGGCCAGCTAAGTGGGCGCACCTTTATGTCTAGCTCGTTTTCTATCTCATCAAGCAAATCAAAGGGATCTTTACCATCCCTATCGAGCTTATTAATAAAAACGATAACCGGGGTATTTCGCATACGGCATACGTTCATAAGCTTTCGGGTTTGCGACTCAACTCCTTTTGCGCAATCAATTACAATAATTACGCTGTCAACAGCAGTAAGCGTGCGATAGGTATCCTCAGCAAAATCTTCGTGACCGGGTGTGTCCAGAATATTAATCTTAATCCCCTTATACTCAAATCCCATAACCGAGGTAGCCACAGATATACCACGTTGGCGTTCAATTTCCATAAAGTCGGAGGTTGCCCCTTTTTTTATCTTGTTGCTTTTTACAGCACCTGCCACGTGAATGGCACCGCCAAAAAGAAGCAGTTTCTCTGTTAGCGTGGTTTTCCCCGCGTCGGGGTGACTAATAATTGCGAAAGTTCGTCGCCTTTTAATCTCGGTATCAAGTATCATTATGCAGATTTTTTTCGGGGGGCAAAGGTAGGAAAATTTGATTGTTATTGCATATAATCTTACTGCACAAGGTTAAATCAGTTTGTAAGGTTTAAACTTGATTAAAGAGTATAGTATGCATATATTTGTTATTGTTAACTAAATTAACCCTAAAACATATAACTATGGAAAAGGAAAACGGATTTGACTTTCAAAAGTTCATTAACGATTCTCGCGATGTGCTTTTAAACCCCAAAGATTTTTTTACACGCATAAAACTTGATGGTGGTATTGGCGAACCGCTTTTAAGGGCAGTGATATATGGTGCCATTGCTGGCCTATTTGCTATGATTTGGAGCTTCATGAATATTGGCGGGGCATTGGGTGGAATGTTTGGCGGATCTGCAGGTATTGGTGCCTTTTTTGGGACAATTATTGCCGCCATAATTGGCGCTTTTATTATGGGCGTAATAGTGCTTATTATTTCATCGATATGTGGAGGAAATACTGATTATGAGGCCAACTTTAGGGTTGCCGTTGCCATTATGGTTGTATATCCTATTTCTTCGTTCCTCAACATATTGGGCGGTTTAAGTTTCTGGCTTAACTCTTTGGTAAGCATTGCATTAAACCTCTACATTCTATATGTTTTGTTTTTTGGCTTAACCATTGCGCTTAAAGGTAAAGAGCAATCGGCAAAAACCGTGGGCTATGTGCTTGGTGGAATACTTATTCTCTTTATGCTCATAGGAGGTGTTACCAATAGAGCCAGCCGCAAAATTTCTAAATATGGGTTAAACCGAATGGAAGAAAGCCTGAAAGAGTTAGAAAAAACAGCCAAGGAGATTGAAAAGGAAGCGGCTGCTCATTATGGTGAACTTGAGGAAGAAATTGAGGCAATGGAAGAAAAAGTTGAAGATTTTGATGATATGCAAAACGTTGCCGAAACTGATCCGTTGGAAAAACCCGAGTCGTTTCCTCAAGATGCCGTTGAATACGCCAACGAATGGTTTAGCCAGACCGAGTCCGAATTCTCTGCAGAGACAATCGACAATGTATTGGCATTAATAGAAGAGGCTCAGCAATACGATGAGGATAATCAAGAAAAAATGCTTGAAATACTGAACAGCCATGGGTATAACAATATAACAGAATTTCAGGTTGATGTAAATAAGCTAATCTACTCAACCGCAGCAGTAAAGGCTTTAGAATCACTTCAGGTTTTAATTGATGCCACCGATGAGGAACAAAAGGCAGCCGAGGTTTTTACATTTGATCAAGCTATTGAGGGAGCTGTTAAACAATCGATTCAAGGGGGTAACTTAACTCCGAATGACATTAGAGTTGCCTACGACAACTGGGAAAAATACATAAAATTTAACGAGCTAACTAAAGAAAAATAGGCATTACCCAACTTTAAATACTAAGGGACATTAGTTATAGTGTCCCTTTTTTTGAAACCTAATACCTACTGCTCGACAAGTTTACCTTTTTAAAAACTTGTGCTATCATCCCCAGCTTATACAAATCGAAAAGCAATATGGATGGTTTTGCACCACACAACATCCTACGGATTAAAGGATTAAAAACACGGAAAAACCATCGAAGGGGATAACCCAATCCAATTCTTCGCAATACACAGCAATATTCTAACAGACGGATATTCTTACGTAAATCGTTCTTCTGTTCGGGCACTAACCTGAGCAAACGCACAAGATTTACAATGCCCTGCTCAGTTTTTATCAGATAATCGAAGCACGGTTCAATTCCCAAATGAATACAAGGATTGTTTATATGGAGTATCGATACGTTTTGTTTTTTTAAATCAAGCCCAAATAGCGTGTCCTCATGTCCGTAACCCGAAATATCCTCATTAAATCGGATTTCGTTAAAAACATCTTTACGAATCATGAAGTTGCCACTAAGAAACGATGCGTAAGGGTTTATTTGCCGCCTGAGCGCATTTTTGCTCTCTCGGTAAATTCCGTATCGCCAGCGGAGCATTAGCTCCGATTTAAATGGCTTTGGGCCATACGTTGTGCCTCCGCAAATTACGCTAGCCTGATCAATAACCGAATTGTAACTATTAAGGAAGTTGGGCAGCTCAGGCAACATATCGCAATCCATGAACAGCAACCAGCTACCCTTCGCAAAATCGGCCAACCTATTGCGAATTTTACTGCGCCCCAAATTATGGTCGAACTCTAAGTACTGCACATTTGAGTTTTTAGCAACCCTAGAATTTCGCTTTTTATAATACGATAGCGAGGCATCGTCGAAAGCCAAAATTTCAACCATAATGTTGAACTCTTCGGCTTGCCTAAGAAGCACTTCTGCAAGCTCATTGATATCGAAATTATAAATGGGAAGGCAGATTGATATCATTGTTTATTCCTTTGCTAGTTCAGGTTGATTATTGTCATTATCATCTTCAAGTAGCGTGTCGGGCAAACTTTTCTTGGCTTTTGCCCCAAGGTCTTTTAGCTTTTGCGCTTGGCTAACCAAATTACCCCGTCCAACCGATAGCTGCCCCATAGCCTGCTCGTAGCTTTTTTGGCTACGGGCTATATTATCGCCAACAGCAGTAAGATTCTCAACAAAACCAACAAACTTATCGTAAAGCTGCCCTCCCCTATCGGCAATTTCTAAGGCGTGCCTATTCTGATACTCGCGCTGCCAAAGATTATGTATTAGCCGAAGGGCTGCAATAAGATTTGTTGGGCTAAGCAATAGCACACCGTGCGCGTAAGCGTAATTCCAAATATCTGGGTCGGCCTGCATGGCCAGAATAAAGGCTGGCTCAACAGGCAGGAACATGGTAACAAAATCGAGGCTTCCAACTAAATCCTGATAACGCTTAGAGCTAAGTATATCGATATGATTACGAATAGACCTAATATGGCTTGCCAACTCTTTCTGCTGCTCGTCGGGATTGGTACTTGAGCAGTAACGTTCGTATGCAACTAGCGACACCTTTGAATCGATTACAACCTTCCGATTATCAGGGTACTGCACAATAACATCGGGCTGAAAGCGCTTACCTTCATCATCTTTATACGACTCCTGAACAAAGTATTCCCTGTCTTTCACCAAGCCAGATTTCTCTAGAATGCTTTCAAGAATCATCTCGCCCCAGTTACCTTGTTGCTGCTTAACCTGTCCCTTTAACGCGTTAGTAAGATTATTGGCTTCCTCGCTAATTTTTTGGTTAAGCACCACAAGCCTTTCAACCTCTTTACCCAGCGAGAATCGCTCCTTGCTCTCGCGGTCGTACACCTCCTCAACCTTTTTCTGGAACGTTTGAATATTCTCACCCAGAGGCTTAAGCAGCTGCTCAATATTGGTCTGGTTCATCTCGGTAAAACGCTTGCTCTTATCTTCAAGTATACTATCGGCCAAGAGCTTAAATTCGTTGGTAAACTTCTTGCCAATATCCTCAGCTTCCGACTTTTGCTTGTCGAGCATCTCTTTAAGGTACTTGTTTTCCTTGCTTAGCTCTACAGCATTTTCTTTTGATGTTGATAGCTGCACCTGAAGTTGTTTCACTTCAGCTTTTAGCAAGCTGTTTTCCTCCTGCTGCTTGCCAAGTTGCTCTTGCAACGACTCTGCCTTAACGCTGCACGATGCAAAGTTCCTGCTCAACTCCTGAAATTCTTCTTGCTTTGATTTTAAATCATCTTTAAAAGTTGTTACCTCAGCTACTAAGCTTACATTCTGCTTTTTAAACTCTTCAAAAAGCACCTGTTGCGACGATAACTTCGAGTTGAGTTCTTCCTTTACAATAGTTACCCTTTCGTATTCAGCAGTAAGTTCATTTTTTTCAGCCTGCAACCGTTCTAGCCTATCGTTTGCAAGCAAAAGATTGTTTTCGGTATCGGCTAGTTTTTGCTTTAGCTCTTCAACGCTAGTTCCGGCAGGCTGCTTCTTAACTAACACCCTGCTAATTATAATAGTTAGTATGGCACCAAATGCTAACCCTAAAAAAACTGCAACAATAAATTCAAGCATAAATTTTTAATTTGAAAACCAGCTATAAAGATAGAAATTATTGTGGCTTTGTGTGCATAGAAGCAAAAGGTTCGCAAAGC
>CAZTFJ010000092.1:0-8815 GCA_964612255.1 uncultured Rikenellaceae bacterium
AAACTACGCTGGTATTGTTCGTTATCCAAATTATCTTGAAACGAAGCATCAATCATCTCCATATACATTGCCCTCATTTCGGCCCGATTTGCCGGGTTTACCCCCACTAGCTTCTCCTCTATCGATGCCTCCAGTTCGGCCCTAACCTCTTGCAAAAACCGTTGGGGTTTTCCCTGCCAAAACATCTTATTAGTATGATTAATGTATGTTATTTCGCCCTTTTCGATACTGAAAATGGTTGTTAACGCTCCAGTTTCCATTCGCATAAAACCTTTGTAAAGAAAAACCTCCTCAACCCTTGTGGCACTCTCGTCATGAGGAATACTGAAGTAACGAGTAGTAATGTGCCATCCGTTAGAGAAGCCAGCCAGCGCCAAGCACTGCAGCATAACGAACAAACCAGTTTTAATCATACCTTTAGTTTTGTTAGGGCGATAAAGTTACAAAAGAAGTGGTTTAAATCAACATAACAAAAAACCACCTTAGCAGTTGTGCTAATAAAGTTTACTTTTGCATAAAAGCATTAAAAAGATGAACAAACGAAGGCTTAGCAAGGCATTTAAACGAATTAGGAATTTACCTGCAAACAAATACTTTTGGCTATACGCAACCAATAAGATTAGGCATTTTTACATTAAACAGAGAAAGTCCACTCAAGTAGCCTACCCATCAACCATAATGCTCGAACTAACCAATCGCTGCAACCTACATTGTACTATTTGCCCTCGCGAATATGAGTTTGGTCAGCAAATGGATAAGGGCAATATGGATATTGCCTTGGCAAAAAACATTATCGACAACCTGTGGCCCTACCTCGATTCTGTTGGACTAACGGGCATGGGCGAAACTTTGCTTTACCCGGATATTGTGGAAGTTGCTAGCTACATCAAAAGCAAAAACAAGGGAATAATCATCTCCATTTCAACCAATGCGGTAGTGCCAAACTTTATTGACAAAGTAAGCCCTCTTATTAACACTGTTGATACTATTCAGGTATCGATTGATGGTGTGGATGATGTGTACAACTCAATCCGTAAGGGGTCGTCGTTCGATTTGCTTGAAAAGAATCTGAGGTCACTATCCAGCCTTTGTGATGACACAGAAACTACCCTAATGCTAAATATGGTGGTAACAGAAGAGAACCATACCCATATGGCAAAAATTGTAGATTTTGCTAGCGAGGTAGGTATTAAATATGTCGATTTTACCCTTTTTAATCTTGCCGCTATAACTAATTACAGTAAAGGCTACTACAAATTTTACCAATCGGCAGAATTTAAAATTAGCCTGCAAACCCTAGAAAAAGTTGCTAAGCTTACTCCAAACGTTACAGTTACCAACAGGAATTTTGATACGCACAATAACTTTCAAAAATGCCCGTTTCCATGGTCCCACTTTTACATAACCTGGGATGGCTATACAGTGCCCTGTTGCGCCAAGCCATTCCCCAAAGAGATGAACTTTGGAAACGTACAAGAAAATGGCGTTATGCACGCGTTAAACTCGTACAAATATCAAAATTTCAGAAAGATGTGGCTATCAAACACGGCTCCAAGTTTTTGCCAAAGGTGCCACTTTTTAAATATTGAGCCAGTAAAATGAAAGGGGGAGCAAAAAATATGCTCCCCCTTGGTTGTTATATGGTTGATGTTGAAAATTTCTACATCATACCACCCATTCCGCCCATTCCGGGGTTGCCCATTGGGGGCATTGGGTTTTCTTCTTTCTCGTCGGCCATTACGCACTCGGTAGTTAGGAACATACCAGCAATAGATGCAGCGTTCTCAAGAGCTACACGGGTTACCTTGGTTGGATCAATTACACCACTTTTAAATAAATTCTCGTACTTATCGGTGTATGCGTTGTAGCCATAATCTTCTTTTCCTTCTTTAACTTTTTGAACCACAACAGAACCATCCTGACCTGCGTTTGAAACAATCTGACGAAGAGGAGCTTCAATTGCTTGGCGAATAATCTTAATACCTGTATTCTGATCCTCGTTCTCAACAGCAAGTTTTTCTAACTCCTCAATAGCACGAATATAAGCAACTCCACCACCAGGAACAATGCCCTCCTCAACAGCGGCGCGTGTAGCGCTAAGTGCATCGTCAACGCGATCTTTTTTCTCTTTCATCTCGGTTTCGGTAGATGCACCAACGTAAAGTACGGCAACACCACCCGCTAGCTTAGCCAAACGCTCTTGCAGCTTCTCACGGTCGTAGTCTGAGGTTGTATTCTCAATCTGCAACTTAATTTGAGCCACACGCTTTTCAATGGCTTCCTTATTGCCAGCACCATTTACAATGGTAGTATTTTCTTTATCTAGAGTGATTTTCTCAGCAGAACCAAGCATATCTAGCTTAGCAGCATCGAGACGAAGACCTTTCTCTTCCGATATAACCACCCCACCAGTTAGGATAGCGATATCCTCAAGCATCTCCTTACGACGGTCGCCAAAACCAGGAGCCTTAACAGCAGCAATTTTAAGCGAACCACGCAACTTGTTAACTACAAGTGTTGCAAGAGCCTCGCCATCTACATCCTCGGCAATGATTAAAAGCGACTGTCCATTCTGAGCAACAGGCTCAAGCACAGGAAGTAAATCCTTCATGGTTGAGATTTTCTTGTCGGTGATAAGCACCCTAGGATTCTCAAGCACGGTCTCCATTTTATCAGGGTTAGTGATAAAGTATGGCGAAATGTATCCACGGTCAAACTGCATACCTTCAACAACCTCAACGGTAGTTTCAATACCTTTGGCTTCCTCAACAGTAATTACACCTTCTTTCTTAACCTTTTTCATAGCCTCGGCTATAAGCGTACCTATTTCATGGTCGTTGTTAGCCGAGATGGTTGCTACCTGCTCAATTTTAGTGTAGTCGTCACCTATTTCTACGCTTTGCTTTTTAATACCCTCAACTACCTTAGCTACAGCCTTGTCTATTCCGCGTTTCAAGTCCATTGGGTTTGCACCAGCAGTAACGTTTTTAAGGCCAACGCCAATAATAGCCTGAGCAAGAACGGTTGCAGTAGTAGTGCCATCACCGGCATCGTCGCCAGTTTTTGAGGCAACCTCTTTTACCATTTGTGCGCCAATGTTCTCCATTGGGTCGCTAAGATCAATCTCTTTGGCTACGGTAACACCATCCTTGGTTACCTGTGGCGAACCAAATTTTTTCTCAATAACCACATTACGTCCTTTTGGGCCTAAGGTAACTTTTACTGCGTTGGCCAGCTGATCAACACCTTTCTTTAGCTGATCACGTGCCTCAATATCGAAGCTGATAATTTTTCCTGCCATAATTATAATTTCATTAAATTTATTAAACAATTAAACTAATTCCGAATGGATGCAAAATCTACACAACAGCTAGTATGTCCGACTGCTTCATCATAAGGTAATCCTTGCCGTCAACGTTAATTTCGGTACCGGCATACTTACCGTACAAAACAACATCGCCTTTCTTTACCTCCATGGCTACATCCTTAGTACCAGGGCCAAGTGCCACTACAGTACCTCTTTGAGGCTTTTCCTTAGCTGTGTCGGGGATATAAATACCGCTTGCAGTTTTCTCTTCTGCTTCCATAGGCTCAACCAGAACCCTGTCGGCTAATGGTTTAATTTTTACTTCTGACATTTTTTTAATGATTTATAGTTAGTAAATAATCTGCGATTTACAGGCTTGGTTATTACGAATTGTGTGCCAAAGAAAAAAACTGACATTTTTGCCACAATTGTTCTGATAAAGCAGCATAGTTTTATCGCCAACAAACTTGGTAAAGATAAATCGCTATATGTTCCTAAGCGAAATAACCAGCTGTTTTCCTATTGATTAACAAGAATAGAAAAATGTAGTTATAAGCAGAAATTAGATTTCAATACGAATAAAAATAGTAACTGGCAGCACTATACTCTTCTGATTATGAGAAGCAATACGAATTAGAAGAAAAAAGGGTGTCAGTATGACACATACTGACACCCTAGGATGTAATGTTAATACAATGCAGATATCTTACTCCTGAACGGGCTCTTCGCTCTCAGGTACCTCCTCAGCATCGGCATCTGGAGTTGGGAAAACGGGTAAAGCCGATGGGCTTGGTGTTTCATCAAGTTGCTCTTCGATAGCCGAACGGCTAACTTCACCCTTATCGCGAGGTATGGCGAATGATGCCAAAATACTAAGCACAAGAAGAGTAACGGCCAAAGTCCAAGTTGCTTTTTCAAGGAAATCGGCAGTTTTACGAACACCCATCACTTGGTTTGACGATGAAAAGTTGGCAGCCAAACCACCTCCCTTAGAGTTTTGCACCAACACAATTAGAATTAGTAAGATGCTGGCAATAATTATTAATACTGAGATAAGCAGATACATTGCTAATAGTTTTTACGTTTAATTATCGAGTTGATTCTTAATTTTTTCAATTTGACCCGCAAAGTAAGCTCTTTTTTCTGGATATTTCAAACTTAAATTCTCGTAAATTTTCAAAGCTTTATCGGTGAGCCCCTGCATAAGGTAAATCTTAGCTAACGACTCGCTCGCGGTATCATCCGATTCCTTTAACGAATCGAGTGAAATATCTTTGTTCTCCTTTACCTTTTCGTCTGGTTTGGGAGGCACTATCCGGGGGTTAGTCTCAATAAAGGCATCAATTAGTGAAAACGGATCGTCGGGGTCGCTCTTGGTACCGGAACTAACCTGATCGTAACCACCTTTTTGAATTAAGTCCAGCACCGAAGGCTCCTCCTTTGATTTCTCCTTTGGCTTCTCTTGCTCCTTGTCTTTCTCCTCTACATTCTCAACCTTAGCCTTTACCTTATCGTAATTTACCGATAGTGTCTTGTACCCCTCCTCGTCGAGCACCTCTTTGGGTATTTCCAGAGTATAAAGCTGAGGATCCATAAAAACTTCGTCGTCGGTCTTGTGCTTACCGCCCCCTAACGATTCGCCCAGCTCAAGTAACGATTCATCATCGGTTTCAACCAAACCCTCTGGCAAGCTATCTTCGGCCAACTTCTGATTTACATCTTGGGTATCGTCGAGCGTGAAGGGCAAATCCGTTTCCTCAGACGAAGGTTGAACCTCATCCACTGGCACATCTTGCTGCAACCTATTGTACATTGAAAAAAACAGCACCTTCCGATTTGGCGATAGCGCCGCAACGTTGGTTAGGCTTGCCGATAAATCATTGTCGTGAATATTCTTTTTACCAACCGTACACAGCACCCTGGCAGCGTAAAAATAGGGGTATTGCTCAACAAGCCGGTTAAGTTCACTTACTGCATCAGCATCTATTGCCAGAAGATTATCGAGACATTTGAAGAAATGTTCTTTTTCCATAGCTACCAATTTGCCACTGCGCTGTTAAAGATATCTTCAACCAATTTTTCTACTATCAAATTTACAAGTTCTTGCTCAACCTGCACCAGCTGCTGCCGGCTATCAAAGTCCTCAAAATGCGAGAAGTTTTTATCGTATTGCTGAGTTGGGTCAATGGCATTCTCAAACTTTACCCTAACCGATATGGTTAACCGGTTCATGGCAGCCACCTCGTTACCCTGAATGGCAACAGGCTGCACTCGGTAATCGCGAATCTCTCCGCTAAACGATAAATCGCCATAAGCAGAAATTACGTTGAGTCGAGTTTGTGTTACGAATCGATTCCGGAGGCCTTCTGATAAAGTGTTGCTCAACGTTGGGTTTACCAGCGGGGCAAGGTTCTGAAAATTAGCAACGCTAACCGACTTAACCTCTGGCGAAATTGAAGCGCCAGTAAAAGAGTAACTCATTGTACAAGCATTCAGGAGCATTGCAATAAAAAGACTCCCAACAGCGTACTTTATGCTTATATTCAACTTACTAATCATATATTATGTCTACCTAATCTAAATTATGCTCTTTAATTTTACGGTAAAGAGTTCGCTCCGAAATACCCAACTCCTGGGCAGCTTGTCGTCGTTTTCCATTGTACTTTTCCAAGGCTTTTCGTATCATTTCAACCTCCTTGTCGGCAAGCGATAACGACTCCTCCACAATCTCCTCGGTATCCTCTATGTGAGGATGATCCTGAGGATAAGCCTTGGGCTCGTAGGTATTTGGCACCGTTGGTGCAACGTAAGGCAAATCCTCTTTATAAAGATTTTTTATGATTCCAGCACTCTCATGGCTCACGTCAATTCCATGATTTTCGTTTTGCAGCAAATCGAGCACTAACTTTTTAAGGTCGTTCACATCGTTTCGCATGTCGAAAAGGATTTTATATAGAATTTCCCTCTCGTTAGCAAACGAAGGTTCTGTAGCATTGGCTTTTGATATAAGAGCCGGTAACTTATTTGGATTATAATCGGGGAGGTAATGCAGCAACTTTTCGGCAGTAACCAAACGTGACTCCTCAATAACAGATATCTGTTCGGTTACATTCTTGAGCTGACGGACGTTTCCGGGCCACTTGTAATTTACCAAAACACGTCGCGCATCATCGTCGAGCGTAACAGTTGGCATTCGGTACTTCTCGGCAAAATCGGAGGCAAATTTTCTGAACAGCAAGGGAATATCCTCGCTCCGTTGCCTCAATGGAAGGATGTTTATGGGAACAGTGTTTAGTCGGTAGTACAAATCTTCGCGAAACTTGCCGTTCTGAATGGCCTCTATCAGGTTCACATTTGTGGCAGCAATTACCCTAACGTCGGTTTTTTTTACTTTTGATGAGCCCACACGCATAAACTCTCCCGTTTCAAGTACACGCAAAAGCCTAACCTGAGTTGAGAGGGGAAGTTCTGCAACCTCATCGAGAAATATTGTACCCCCATCGGCAACCTCAAAATATCCCTGACGGCTATCCATTGCCCCTGTGAACGAGCCTTTTTCGTGTCCAAAAAGCTCCGAATCGATTGTTCCTTCGGGAATAGCACCGCAATTTACCGCAATGTAACTACCGTGCTTACGTACGCTATACGAATGGATTATCTGCGGAAAAACCTCTTTACCCGTTCCGCTTTCGCCAGTAATAAGCACCGATAAATCGGTAGGAGCAACTTGCAGTCCTATATCAATTGCCCTGTTTAACCCCTGCGAGTTGCCAATTATTTCGAATCGTTGTTTTATTCGCTGTATATCACTATTCATACTAAACGGAAATTGATACTGACAAAATTACATATTTTACTGGTAAGCTACAATACGATTATCAAATTATTTAAACGAGGGGTGAACAGTAAAAAGGTTTTAACAGCTATGACACTTTTGCCTTTTTAAAACTACTAATGACATCAATACACATAACAAACCCCCTCGTTAATAACAAAGGGGTTGAAAAACGAAAAAACAGCCGTGTACTAATTACTCTCCTTAACAAGAATAACATACGAAGGGAAGTGGTCTGAATAACCTCCCAAGTACTGCCCGCCAGCATACGAACGGAAGGGATACCCTTTGAATCTCCCAGTGGGCTGCTGTAAAAAACTCTTATTAAAAACATTTGCTTTAAAAAGCCTGTAACTTGAATAATCCTCGCTTAGCCAAGGCTTCGTCAAAATAATCATATCAAAAAGATTCCAAGTATCTCGCCAGGCTAGTGTTCCTATTCCTTTCTTATACAGCTTATAATATGGATTGTACAACTTATCACCTTTTACTTTGCGAGGATTCGAAACGGCCTTTAGGTGATCGGTTACGCTCTCGCTATCGGGATCGTCGTTAAGATCGCCCATAAGCATAATCTTTGCATCAGGGTCAATGGTCAAAAGGGAATCGATAATGCTTCGGCCCAGCTGTGCAGCAGCAATCCTAAGAGGCCTACTCTTACTTTCCCCACCGCTTCGCGATGGCCAGTGCGATACAATAAGGTGTATTTGCTCGCCATGAAGCTCACCGGAAACTAAAAGTTGGTCGCGAGTTCTAAAATTGTCGTTTCCGGGTATGGTTAACCTATGACTTATCACATTTGTAACCTTAAAGTAATCTGGCTGATACAAAAGCGCAACATCTATACCTCGCCTATCGGGCCCATCGCGATATATTACCTGGTAATTTCGAGATGCAATGGCTTCCCTCTTGACCAAATCTTCTAAAACAGTTTCGTTCTCAATCTCGGAAACACCAAGTATGGCTGGCCCATGGGGTGTGTAATCCGCACCAATACCTGAAATTACCTTTGCCAGATTATCTAATTTTTCGTAATACTTGGGGGTATTCCATTTATTAGGACCTTCCGGAGTGAACTCAAAGTCGTTTACACCTTTTGTATCCAGCGTATCAAAAAGGTTCTCCACATTGTAAAACGCCACGCAAACAACCTGAAACTCTTTTTTTTGCTGAGCCGAGGCCGATATTGAATGGCCTAATGTGATAACAAAACTTATAGAAACAAGTATTACTATTCTGAATATTTTACACATAAGCGAAAAATTTAAATTATTGGAAAGGACCTAGGATTATCGAAAAAGAGAAAATCCATATCGAATTAAAAAATGGGCGATAAAGATAAGCGAAAATTAGATTTATAGGGCAACCTTCTCAACAATTATATCTATTTTTATCCCCACTTTTTTTAAGGGACATTTCATTAATTAACTTCTTTCAAGATGTTTATGAGAAAAATCTTATTCCTTTCGTTTACGCTGCTGGCTATATATAGCTCTGTTTATGGCCAAGTAGATACAACAACAGTTGAAACCTCCGAGGAGTACATTCCCACTATCACGCTATCGGCATCAGATTTTGAGACCGATGATGAAGCGCATGATATTTCGGGGCTTCTTCATGGTGGCGGATCGCCTCTCCACCCTCATGCTGGTCACTTCGGTTACCGTCACGCT
>CAZTFJ010000093.1:0-8798 GCA_964612255.1 uncultured Rikenellaceae bacterium
TCATGATATTGATATTATTTTCAACAACTGCTGCTTCAGAGGACCATATAATCTGACATGTTCCGGGAATCATGATGTTTGCGGCGCACTGTTTGATTTTGAAAAATTTCCGGTATACCTTTCTGCCAGCAGAAAGGCGTCGAAGAAGATCCGGATGGTGTATATCGAAGAAGACGATTTCACCGTAGAGGGCGACTTCATGACCCAGGAAGTCTTTGTCCACAGCAAACCTGAGAGATACAGCCATGAGAGCGACCGGTATGTGCAGGAGAACGTGATTGAAAAGGTCATGGTTGGCAAGGTGGAACCGCTGAAGGTGGAGCTTTCCACCTTTGTCCGGTGCGCAAAAGAGGGAAAGAAGTTCCCCATTACACCGGCACAGGCAATCTGGAATGTCCAGATTTGCGAAGAGATCAAACAACTCCTTCTCAAAAAAAACCTTTTTTAACACTTCACCCATTGCCGCTTAATCTACATAAAAATCACATAATAAACTATATGCCATTACGTTATAAAAACACATCAATTCTAAATATGTCTTGATGATTTATATCAATAGCCATAGAAATCAGGATTTTTATTTATATTTTTATACCCGTCATTAAGAGTTTGAAAAACTCTTTAAAGCTACAGCTAAATAAAGAATAATATATTATTTAGTAATGGTAATTTCTGATATTAAGGTATCGGGAAATGTTGAAAAGTTAGTTCAGAAATTATATTTATCAAAAAACAAATGTCAGCAGTTAAGTTAGAGTCAGAAATATCGCTATCGGAACACCTCAAAAAGTACTTTGGATTTTCCAGTTTCAAAGGTAACCAAGAGGTAATCATTCGCAACGTGTTAGCGGGAAACGACACCTTTGTGCTTATGCCAACTGGTGGAGGCAAATCGTTATGCTACCAGCTACCCGCGCTAATTAGCGATGGCACCGCAATTATTATATCGCCACTAATAGCCCTAATGAAAAACCAGGTTGATGCCATGCGAGGCTTCAGCATGGAGGATGGAGTGGCCCATTTCCTCAACTCATCGCTAAATAAAACTCAAATACAGCGAGTAAAGCAAGATATGCTTAGCGGGAAAACCAAGATGCTTTACGTTGCTCCCGAATCGCTTACCAAAGAGGATAACATCCAGTTTCTTAAGCAGGTTAAGATTTCTTTCTACGCAATCGACGAGGCTCACTGTATTTCCGAATGGGGGCACGATTTTAGGCCAGAATACCGCAGAATAAGACCAATTATTAACGAAATTGGCAATGCCCCAATCATTGCCCTAACCGCTACCGCCACACCCAAAGTTCAGCATGACATACAAAAAAACTTGGGAATGTTAGAGGCCAGCGTTTTCAAATCGTCATTCAACAGAGCAAACCTATACTACGAAGTTCGTCCAAAGGTTAATACAACCCGCGAGATTATTAAATTTATAAAAAACAACCCCGGCAAATCGGGAATAATTTACTGTTTAAGCCGCAAAAAAGTTGAAGAGATTGCCGAAACGCTTAAAGTTAACGGCATCAAGGCTCTCCCATACCACGCAGGGATGGATTCGAACACCCGTAGTGGCAATCAGGATAAATTCCTTATGGAAGAGGTTGACGTAATTGTGGCAACCATTGCATTTGGAATGGGAATTGACAAGCCAGACGTTCGCTTTGTTATTCACTACGACATCCCCAAGAGCCTAGAGGGCTATTACCAAGAAACAGGACGAGCGGGGCGCGATGGTGGCGAAGGCAAGTGCATAACTTTTTACAGCTACAAGGATATACAAAAGCTCGAGAAGTTTATGCAAGGCAAACCTGTGGCCGAACAGGAAATTGGCAAGCAGCTACTACTCGAGACTGTTTCCTACGCAGAGTCGCCGGTTTGCCGACGGAAAATGCTGCTACACTACTTTGGCGAAGAGTACCACGAAACCAACTGTAGCGCTTGCGATAATTGCTTGCACCCCAAAACTCAGTTCGAGGGCAAAGAGTACTTACAGCTGCTTCTTGAGACAGTTGTTGCTGTGAAAGAAAAGTTTAAAGGCGAGCACATTGCAAACATCCTGTGTGGAAACCTAACCACAGCAATAAAATCGTACAAACACAATAAGTTAGAGATGTTTGGCGAGGGTAGCGAGAAAGACATCCGCTTCTGGAATGCCATAATTCGCCAAGCCCTTGTTGCCAAGTTTATTGAAAAAGATATTGAAAACTACGGATTGCTTCTTATAACCGACAAGGGCAAAGAGTACATCAACAAGCCATACGACTTTATGTTTACACAGGATCATGAGTACGAAGAATCCGACGAAGATGATGTAACCGTTGGACAAGCAGGTAAAAGTGGGTCATGCGACGAAGAGCTAATGTCGATGTTGAAAGATCTACGCAAAAAAATTGCCAAGAAGAAAAACCTGCCTCCATTTGTGGTATTCCAAGATCCATCGCTTGAGGATATGGCCATCCAGTATCCAATCAGTATCGACGAGCTACAAAACATAACCGGTGTTGGTGCTGGAAAAGCCAAGCGATATGGCAAAGAGTTTATTGAATTGATAAAAACCTATGTTGAGGACAAGGAAATTATCCGACCCCAGGATATGGTTGTGAAATCGGTTGCCAACAAATCGTTGCTAAAGGTATTTATTATACAAAGCATTGATCGCAAGATGGATTTGGACGACATTGCCCAGGCCAAAAACCTTGAGTTTAACGAATTGCTAAACGAAGTTGAGGCCATAGTAAACTCGGGCACTAGAATAAATATCGACTACTACATCCAAAGCACTATTGACGAAGAAAAAGTTGACGAGATATACGACTACTTTAAGGAGGAGGCAGAAACAGAATCGATTGAAGAAGCGCTAGACTATTTAGGCGAGGAAGATTTTACCGAAGACGAGATTAGGTTGGTTCGTATCAAGTTCATTTCGGAGTTAGGAAACTAAGAATAATTGCAATAAACGAAAGGTCAAGATTAATTTCTTGACCTTTCGTGTTTTAATCACGCTCGATTTTTCATAATATTACATTCAAATTCCATCGCACCAATCAACTATTAAAAAAAAGGATTGTGGAAAAAGTATTAAGAGTAAGCAGACTTTGCAAGAGTTACGGAAAAAACGAAGCCATTACCAACGTAACATTTGAAGTAACACAAGGCCAAGTGGTGGGAATCCTTGGCCCCAACGGCAGCGGAAAAACAACTACTCTGTCAATAATCTTAGGCATAAGGTTCGCCTCACAGGGCTCCTTTGGATGGTTTAACCTCCCCAATGGCCAAACAGCAAACAAACGAGTTGGATCTCTCCTTGAGGTTCCCTACTTTTACCCCTACCTCAGCCTGGCGCAAAACCTTGAGTTAGTAGCCCTAGCCCGCGGAATAAAAACCAACACCATTGACCAAACGCTTGAAACGGTAGGCCTGCTAAAACGGAAACATTCAAAGTACTATACCCTTTCATTAGGAATGAAACAACGCTTGGCCCTGGCTAGCACCCTACTGGGAAACCCCGACGTGCTTGTGCTCGACGAACCCACAAATGGACTCGACCCCGAGGGCATTGCCGAGGTACGACGAATTATTATGGAACAATCGCAGCTAGGAAAAACTATTATTATAGCCAGCCACATACTCGATGAGGTGGAAAAAGTTTGCAGCCACGTAATAATCCTTAAAAACGGAAGCGTAATAAGCGCGGGCAGTGTAAAGGAACTTTTAACCCAAAGGCAAACCATTAGTATTGGAGCCGAAGACATCGACATGCTAAGCACAGCGCTAAATAGCATTCCGGAACTGGAAATTTTGGAAAAAAAGGCCGACCACATACTCATTGCTCTTTCAGAGAATATTAAACCTGCAGAAGTTAATGTTAAACTAGTAAATATGGGCATAGCGCCAACCAGCTTTACTGAGCATAAAACCACCCTTGAATCGCAGTTTCTAGAAGCAATTAAGAAAGAACAAACCAAATAATAATGAAAGCATGAAAGCCCTAGCACAAATTGAAAAGATAAAAACGCTTAATTCTCCGTCATTCAGAGCAATAATTATTCTTCATGCATCGCTGTTTGTAATGGTAATGCTTATTGCAGGTTCTTTTAAAATAAACATACAAGGAGTTCATATTGAGAAGATATTACAATTCCCCCACATCTGGAACACTGTAGCATGGGTTGCCAGCTGGTTTAACATGCTGCTTGGTGTTTTGGCCATAATATTGGTTGCAAACGAATTTCAGTACAAAACATTTCGCAAGCAAGTTCTCGACGGTATAAATAGACGCGAATTAACGCTAGGCAAAATTTTGGTTTTTGCATCAATAGCAATATACACCATGCTACTAGTGTTTGTTATTGGGCTGGTTATGGGAATTGTAAAATCCGATGGTGGTGGTATGCAAAATTTCACACAAGGGCTAACATACCTTCCGGTGTTGTTCTTACAAGCTTTTGGATATATGCTTTTGGCAATGCTCTTCGCTTTTTTGTTTAAAAACACAGCTCTATCAATCGTAAGTTTTATGCTATATTTCTTTCCAATTGAGCCCATCTTACGAGCAATAATTCCCGATGTAGCGATTAAGTTTTTGCCAGTAAAAGTAATAGCCAACCTAACCCCAATGCCCGACTTTGTAGGCATCTCAATGGGCGATATGATTCAGTTCTCTGGCTCTGGCAGCAGCCCCCTAAGTGATATTGGTGTGGCATCAAACGCTATGCCCTTACTTTACGCATCACTTATTGCTGTAGGTTATTGCATAATATTTTACCTTGCTTCAACGCAAATTATCAAAAGAGTTAACCTTTAGGTACAAAAAATATTGTAAATTTATTTTAGTAACCAAAAACCTTGGGCGTATGAAAAATATTTACACTACAATTGTTTGCCTAGCCCTAGCATTAACAATAAATGCGCAAACAGTTCTCAATTTCGAGAATCACGGGTTAGTAGCAGATCATATCAACGAGATGAAGATTACAACTCACCAAAATCCTGGCGTTGCAGGGAAGAATGTGGTTTGGGACTTCCGTAATCTTGAACTAAACAAAGAGTTTGTAGGAACTCTCGACAACCCCAGCACATCAAAAGGAGCAAACCTCTTTCCTGAGACAAATGCAAGACTCGAGGAGTTTGGGAACAGTTTCTTTTTCCGCACAACCCAAAGCGGTATTGAACAGTACGGATTTTTATCGGCCAATGGCAATACCCATATCCGCTACAACAAGCCCTTTGTAAAAATGCGTTATCCTTTTGCTTTCGGGAATAGTTTTGAGGGTTCATTTGCTGGCACATACAACTCGAACAACAAGCCAATTGGCAATATCGATGGGATTTATACAGTTGAAGGTGATGGGCTTGGCACGCTTTTACTCCCCGAGAACATGGTTTACGACAACGTGCTGAGGGTAAAAGAGGCTAAAAGATACACCCAAACCCTAAATAATAGGAATTACGACATTGAAACCATAACATACCGATGGTACACAAGCGAGCATCGGTTCCCAATCCTGGTTCTTATTGAGGCCAACACAACTTACCAAGATGGCCGCACTTTTACATCGCATCAGGCTGCCTACAACCCAATTGCGATAAACAAGCCTGCTGACCAAAACAACCTGACATCAAACATTTCGTCAACAACGCTTGAAACATTTCCCAATCCATACCATAACTTTATCAACATCAAATTTAACCTAACCAATGAGTCTGAGGTAAACTTATCGGTATTCGACGTTACTGGCAAACTAGTAAAAGTACTACACAACGGCTTGGAATTGGCCGGAGAGAAACATTATACCTTTTCGGCCCAAGAAATTGGCCTTAGCTCAGGGGCTTACATTGTGAGGCTAAAAATAAATGGCGAGGAAACTAGCCGTAGGATAATGGAATTATAATTTTTTAAGCTAGTTTTTACTACAAAGGGGGCTTATTTGATGCCCCTTTTGCTTTTCATTAATACACACTGCAACAAGTTGTTAGTAAAACCCTTAACACCAAAAGAGCCATTACTCATCAACACTACTATTGGGCAATACATAACGCCACACCTTGGTTTTATCGTCACATTCTTCTTTAAGACTCTGAACACTTTTATTTAACACAGGATGATTTAGATTAGGAGCAATCTGTGCTAAGGGTTCGAGCACAAACCTACGCTTTTGTATAAATGGATGTGGTATTGTAAGATTGGGGTAATTGCAAACAATATCATCATAGAAAAGAATATCAACATCAACCGTACGAGCGGTGTATGTATCACTTAAAGGATTACGAACCCGGCCAAGTTGCGTCTCAATGCTCTGGCAGGCAGCAAGCAAATTAATTGGAGAGAGTTCAGTATCAACAGCAACCACCTGATTTAAAAATGGAGTTGTGTGCTCAAACCCCCAAGCCTCTGACTCATACACATCCGACAGGGCAACAATAGTTCCTATCCTATTTGTTATAAGTTCAAGAGTGCTTTGCAAATAGTGCTGTCTATTATCTATATTACCCCCAATACAAAGATATATTCGATGTAAGATTGTTTCCAAAATAAGAATTAGTTAGCTAGAAAAGGTAAAGTTTCATAAATATCAAAAAAACGAGGCCAAATTTAGAACATTTTTCATACTTTTATTTCCAATTAAACAAAGGAATTAACCTAAACATTGATGAATATGAAAGATTTCTTTAAGTATTTACTAGCCACTGTAGTAGGCTTACTTCTAACCTCTCTCCTTACCATGCTTATCTTTTTTGGTATTGTAGGAGCAATGATGTCGAAAACCGATAAGCCAATTGACGTTAAAGAGAATTCTCTACTTGTTCTCAAACTCAACAAACCAATAGTTGACAGGAGTTCGAAAAACCCAATGGCAGGCTTCGATTTCATGTCGCTTAAGCCCGAAACTAGTTTAGGGCGAAACGATATCTTAAAAGCCATTAAGAATGCCGCAGAAGACGAAAAAATTAAGGGTATTTACATTGAAAGCGACTTACTATCTGCGGGCACAGCTACCGTTGAGGAAATTCGCAACGCACTTATTAAGTTTAAAGAGTCGGGCAAATTTATTATCAGCTATAGCAATGTGTATAGCCAAAAAAGTTACTACTTCTCTTCAATTGCCGACAAGGTAATGCTAAACCCCGAAGGAGCAATTGACTGGGTTGGAATGAGAAGCGAGATTATGTTCTTTAAAAATGCCCTGGAAAAAGTTGGGGTAGAGATGCAAATACTCCGTCATGGCAAGTTCAAATCGGCGGTAGAACCCTTTATGAATACCGAGATGAGCCCCGCAAACCGTGAGCAAACCATTACATACCTTAGCTCAATTTGGAATCATTGGGTAGATGGCATTGCACAAGCTCGTGGCCTTGAGAGCAAAGAGCTAAATCAACTTGCCGACAACTTAACCATTAGAAACGCCGCAAAAGCTCTTGAGTATGGCCTTATCGACAGCCTAGTTTACAAAGATCAAGTTATTGATATGCTTAAAGAGCTAACCGATACTAAACCAGCCAAAGACATAAACTCGGTAAGCATTGAGCAGTACGCCAAAGTTCCTGCTCCACGCAAAGAGAAGGGACTAATAAAAGAGAAAATTGCTGTTGTTTACGCCTCGGGCGAAATTGCTATGGGCGAACAAACCGATGGCGGAATTGGTGGCGAAGGATTTGCTCGCGCAATCCGTGAGGCTCGTCGCGACAGCTCCATTAAGGCCATTGTGCTAAGAGTTAACTCTCCTGGCGGCAGTGCCTTGGCATCGGAACTCATTTGGCGTGAAATGACTCTTGCCCGCGAAGTAAAACCCGTTATTGTATCGATGGGCGACGTGGCCGCATCGGGCGGTTACTATATAGCAGCACCTGCCGATGTAATTCTTGCCAATCCCACCACCATTACAGGCTCAATAGGAGTATTTGGGATGATGCCAAACGTAAAAGATGTAATGAACAAAAAGCTAGGTATAAATATAGAAGTGGTAAAAACCAACAAGAACTCCGATATTGGCTCAATGTTTCGCCCGTTAACCGCAGAGGAGAGAGCTGTTATGCAACTTGGTATCGAAGATGTTTATGGCACATTCATTGGCCACGTAGCCGAAGGTAGAGGCCTAACCGTTGAACAGGTTGATGAAATTGGACAAGGAAGAGTTTGGAGTGGTAAAAATGCTCTTGACATAAAGCTTATTGATGAATTTGGTGGACTAGAAAGGGCTATTGAAATTGCAGCTGAAAAAGCTGAACTTGAGCAGTACAGAATAACTGAATTGCCTAAGCAAGAAGATCCTTTTGAAGCATTGCTAAAAGAATTCACAGGATCGGCTAAAATGAAAATATTTGCAAAAGAGTTTGGCTTACCTTACAAGCAATACCAACGTATCCAGAGCATCATGAACAACAGAGGTATTCAGGCTCGTCTTCCTTACGATGTAGAAGTGTACTAAAATCATAATATCTCACATAATATTAACACCCGGGAAACCCTCCTGGGTGTTTTTTTGTTAATATCAAAACACTAAAGATTTGGACTAATATTTGTAAAGTAAAAATACCACCCCTATTATTAAACATATTGCAAACGCATTAACATTTACACAGCATGAATTTTTTAGCCCACTTATACCTGTCTGGAGACAACGTAGACATTAGGATGGGCAATCTTATTGGCGACTTTGTGAAAGGGCGTTCACTGAGCCGATACTCCGATGGCGTGCAGAAAGGCATCTATCTCCACAGAGCCATCGATTTTTATACCGATACACACCCCGCAACATTTGAGGTCCGACAACTTTTTCGTCAGGGGTACCGTAAGTATG
>CAZTFJ010000094.1:0-510 GCA_964612255.1 uncultured Rikenellaceae bacterium
AATCAATCTGTTCACCTTCATTAAGCTGTACGATAGCTTTTTTAAAGCTACTTGGTTTACCAGCGATAACCCCTGTACGGGTGTAGCGCGATTTGCGCTTGCCTCCGTAACGCATTGTATTCACATCCTTTACAGTTACTCCATAAAGTTCTTCAACAGCCTTTTTCACCTCAATACGGTTGGCTTCTTTCTCAACGATAAAGCCATAACGATTCAGCTTTTCGCCAAGCCTTTCCATCTTTTCGGTTACCACGGGCCTTATAATAATATTCATGGCTACAGGGATTATGCTATTTTAAACATCTTGTTCAAAACATCGATTGAACTCTCAACCAGAACAAGAGTACCAGCATTCATAATTTCGTATGTATTTATGTTTGAGGCAGGTACTACTTTTTGTTTCTGTAAATTTCTGGACGACAAATATATATTATTATTTGATTCGCCCAGCACAAATACCGACTTTTTGTCGGAAAGGTTGAGATTCTTGCAGATGTTTATAAATTCCTT
>CAZTFJ010000094.1:554-8781 GCA_964612255.1 uncultured Rikenellaceae bacterium
GGGTTGCTCAAAATTGAAGTCTTCCAAAACAAGGATAGAGTTCTGTTTCATTTTGTAAGAAAGCGCACTCTTACGGGCTAGCTGCTTTAACTTTTTGTTTAGCTTAAAGCTGTAGTCGCGGGGGGTTGGGCCAAAAACACGTCCACCACCACGGAAAAGTGGCGATTTAATTGAACCTGCTCTGGCGGTACCAGTTCCCTTTTGGCGCTTAATTTTCTTAGTGCTACCAGCAACCTCGTTACGCTCCTTCGACTTATGCGTACCTTGTCTTTGGTTAGCGAGGTACTGCTTAACATCGAGGTAGATGGCGTGATCGTTAGGTTGGATACCAAAAATTTGATCATTGAGGTCAACTTTTCGTCCGGTATCCTGTCCTGTTGTATTAAGTACGTTGATTTCCATTACTTCTCAATGATTAAATATGAACCTTTTGGGCCAGGGATTGAGCCTTTTACTATTAGCAGGTTGTTCTCGGGGATAACTTTAAGCACCATCAGGTTAATCACCTTAACGGCTTCACCACCGGTTCTTCCGGCCATCCTAAGACCTTTAAAAACTCTGCTGGGGTAAGAACTAGCACCAAGCGAACCGGGTGCACGTAGGCGGTTGTGCTGACCGTGTGTTTTGTCGCCAACACCACCAAATCCATGGCGCTTAACTACGCCCTGAAATCCTTTACCCTTTGAAATACCTGTTACATCAACCCATTTCTCCTCAAGGAAAATCTCTGAGGTAATCACATCGCCCAGATTGTACTCTTTGTCCCACTCCTTAAATTCGGCCACTTTGCGCTTTGGCGCAGTTTTGGCTTTCTGGAAGTGGCCAATCATAGGCTTGCTGGTATGTTTCTCCTTTTTATCGTCAAAGGCAAGCTGAATAGCCGAATATCCATCGGTTTCAACAGTTTTTACCTGTGTAACAACGCAGGGACCAGCTTCTATAACAGTGCATGGTATATTTTTACCCTCGGCACTGAATACGGAAGTCATTCCGATTTTTTTTCCAATTATTCCTGACATTGTAATAACTGATTAATTTGTCACACTCATACTTTAATTTCTACTTCGACTCCACTGGGCAATTCGAGCTTCATGAGGGCATCGATTGTTTTTGGGGTGGAGCTGTAGATGTCGAGTAGTCTCTTGAAAGAGCTAAGTTGAAACTGCTCTCTCGATTTCTTATTCACAAAAGTAGAACGGTTTACCGTGAAGATACGTTTGTGTGTAGGTAGTGGAATTGGTCCATTTACTACTGCACCTGTAGTTTTTACAGTTTTAACGATCTTCTCGGCCGATTTGTCCACTAGATTGTGATCGTAAGATTTCAGTTTGATTCTGATCTTTTGGCTCATTTTACAACAAATGGTAAATGATTAATCGACTTCTTTTACTATTTTACCACTGGACTTTTCAACAACTTCCTTCGCAATGTTGGCAGGAACCTCAGCATAGTGAGAAAACTCCATTGATGAGGTAGCTCTTCCGGAAGAGAGCGTCCGTAGTACGGTTACATATCCGAATTGTTCAGATAGAGGTACCTTGGCTTTAATTACGCGAGCACCGCCTTTGCTATCCATGCTAATAACTTGCCCCCTGCGCTTATTGAAATCGCCAATAACATCGCCCATATACTCCTCAGGGGTTACTACCTCTACGGTCATAATAGGCTCAAGCAATACTGGCTTAGCTTTGGTTGCTGCATGGCGGAACGCTTGGCGAGCCGCAATTTCGAATGACAACGAATCTGAGTCAACTGGGTGGAATGAACCGTCCTTTAGGGTTACCTTCATGCTAGTGAGAGCAAACCCGGCCAGAACACCATTCTTCATAGCCAATTCAAATCCTTTTTGTACAGATGGTATGTATTCCTTAGGTACATTTCCGCCTTTCACTTCGTCAACAAACTGAAGACCAACAACTTCATCATTGTCGGCGGGTCCAATTTCAACGATGATGTCGGCAAATTTACCCCTACCACCTGACTGCTTCTTGAACACTTCGCGGTGTTCAGCAAGCTGTGTAATAGCCTCTTTGTAGGCTACCTGAGGTGCACCTTGGTTGATATCAACCTTGAATTCCCTCTTCAATCTATCCACAATAATTTCGAGGTGAAGCTCACCCATACCGCTAATTACGGTTTGGCCGCTATCCTCATCGGTACGAACCTGGAACGTAGGATCCTCTTCAGCAAGCTTGCCTAGTGCAACCCCAAGCTTGTCGAGATCGGCCTGTGTTTTGGGTTCAACCGCTAGCCCAATTACAGGTTCGGGGAAGGTCATTGATTCAAGTGCGATTTGGTGTTTCTCATCGCAAACAGTATCGCCAGTTCTTAGATCTTTAAAACCTACAGCTGCGCAAATATCTCCTGCTTCGCAAAGTTCAATTGGGTTTTGCTTGTTAGAGTGCATTTGGTAAAGGCGGCTAATACGCTCCTTTTTCCCGCTGCGGGTGTTATAGATGTAGCTTCCACTGTTTAGTTGCCCTGAGTAAACCCTAATAAATGCGAGTCTTCCTACGTATGGATCGGTAGCAATTTTAAATGCTAGGCCACAGAAAGGCTCGCTCGAATCGGGGTTACGAACCAACTCTTCACCAGAATTTGGGTGTGTTCCATGCACTGCGCCAATATCAAGCGGGCTAGGCATAAAACTGGTAATGGCATCCAACAAGCGCTGAATACCCTTATTCTTGAATGATGCTCCGCAAAGCACTGGTACAATAGACAAATCGATAGTTGCCTTGCGAATGGTTTCGAGAATTTCTTCCTTGGTTATGGAGTCGGGGTCTTCAAAAAAGCGTTCAAGTAAATCATCGTTGTACTCAGCCACAGCCTCGATGAGTTTTTCACGCCAATTGTTAACTTCGTCTACCATATCGGCAGGAACATCCTCGTAGCGATACTCGG
Source organism: uncultured Rikenellaceae bacterium (assembly GCA_964612255.1). GTDB lineage: Bacteria > Bacteroidota > Bacteroidia > Bacteroidales > Tenuifilaceae > Perlabentimonas. The sequence continues at coordinate 3,459 of CAZTFJ010000094.1, forward strand.
TTGTTTTTGTTTTGGGATCGTCGTACCAAACTATAGCTTGGTTTTCGATAAGATCAACAACACCAACAAAATTCTCTTCGGCACCAATAGGTAGCTGAAGGGGAATTGGTTTTGCGCCAAGCATTTCCTCTATTTGAGTTACAACTGCAAGGAAATCGGCGCCGGTTCTGTCCATCTTGTTAACGAAAGCCAATCGTGGTACGCGATACTTGTCGGCCTGACGCCATACAGTTTCACTTTGTGGCTCAACGCCTCCAACGGCGCAAAAAACTGCCACAGCACCATCGAGAACTCTAAGAGAACGTTCAACCTCAACTGTGAAGTCAACGTGACCAGGAGTATCGATTATGTTAATTTGATATTGCTTATCGTTAAAATTCCAATAAGTAGTAGTTGCTGCAGAGGTGATTGTTATACCCCTCTCCTGCTCCTGTACCATCCAGTCCATGGTAGAAGCACCATCATGCGTCTCACCTATCTTATGAGTTTTACCCGTATAGAACAAAATACGCTCGGTAGTTGTAGTTTTACCGGCGTCGATGTGTGCCATAATCCCTATGTTACGGGTAAAATTTAAATCTCTGCTCATCTAATTCTCTGCCTCTATATTATAAGGTGTGTACTAAAACTATTAAAACCTGAAATGTGCAAATGCTTTGTTGGCTTCTGCCATACGGTGCATATCCTCTTTACGCTTAAATGCTGCACCTTCCTCGTTGAATGCCGCCATGATTTCAGCAGCTAGTTTTTCGCTCATTCCTTTTCCTGAACGCTTGCGCGAGAATAGAATCATATTCTTCATGGAAATTGAAACTTTGCGATCGGGGCGAACTTCCATTGGAACTTGGAAAGTTGCTCCACCTACACGACGACTTTTCACCTCAACCTGAGGGGTTATGTTCTCAAGGGCCTTCTTCCATATCTCGAGAGGGCTCTTCTCTGCATCCTTCATTTTCTTTTCTACGATGTCAAGCGCATCGTAAAAAATGTTGAATGCGATACTCTTCTTCCCGCTATACATCATATTATTCACAAAACGGGTAACTTCCACGTCTTGGAATTTAGGATCGGGTAAAAGTATCCTCTTTTTTGGTTTTGTTTTTCTCATTTCTTAAAGAAACTGTTTAGTAGTTAATTAACTCTTTTTCTTGGGCCTTTTGGTTCCGTACTTGGAACGACGCTGTGTACGACCCTCAACTCCTGACGCATCAAGAGTACCCCTGATTAGGTGATAACGAACACCGGGTAAGTCTTTTACCCTACCTCCACGAATTAGCACAATTGAGTGCTCCTGAAGGTTGTGCCCCTCGCCAGGAATGTAAGCGTTTACCTCTTTTCCGTTGGTAAGCCTTACCCTGGCAACCTTTCTCATAGCCGAGTTCGGCTTCTTTGGAGTAGTGGTGTACACGCGTACACATACCCCGCGACGTTGAGGACATGCATCGAGCGCAGGAGACTTGCTCTTCTCTACGATGGTTGTCCTTCCTTTTCTTACTAGTTGCTGAATAGTAGGCATATATACATCTGGTTAAATTAAAAAGTTCTTAGCAAAAATGGGTTGCAAAGGTATTCTTTTTTATTGAATATCAAAACTTTTTGACCCAATTAATTTATTGCGAGAGCTTTCACTCATTCTGAAATTGCGGGCGCAAAGGTATGAGCTTATTTCCAAAAAACCAAGGCCTTATGATTATTCTTTAGAAAATATTTTATCGTAAACGTTCACAAAACAACAAGTTGCGAAAATCGGTGTAAGGCACTCCGTATTTAATATGAAACGCCAAAACTGAATAAATAGTAACACGACACCCCCAATGATTTTATCAAAAAAAAACGTTATCGTTCCTTGATTTGCAAAGAGCATCTAATTTGTACAACATATTTGTTTATATCAAATTTTTACTATTTTTGGGAGTTTTAAAATTATTCACACACCTTAAAGTATCAAACTTTCAGGAAAAAACAGTTCACAATATTGTTAAACAGCAGAAAAGCAAGTTTACATGAAAACCTATCAATCAGATCAAATTAGAAACATCGCCCTATTGGGGAACACTGGCGTAGGAAAAACGATCCTAGCAGAGAGTATGATGTTCGAAGGGAAAGTTATCGATCGTAAAGGAACAATTGAAGGGAAAAGCACCATTTCGGATTACACTGAAATTGAGCAGCAAAACCAGCGTTCCATCTTTTCAACTGTTTTGTATACCGAGTTTAACGACCACAAGTTAAACATTATTGACACTCCAGGCTCCGACGATTTTGTAGGTGCCGTAATATCATCGTTAAGGCCAGCCGATATAGGCGTTATGGTTATCAATGCCCAGTACGGCGTTGAGGTGGGCACCGAAATTTTCGGGCGCCAAACAGAAAGGCTTGAAAAGCCAATGCTTTTTGCTGTAAATCAGCTCGACCACGACAAGGCTAATTTCGACCAAACCATTGAATCGCTAAAAGTTAGCTTTGGCTCAAAGGTTACTATTGTTCAGTACCCCGTTAATGCTGGCGGCGAATTCGATACCTTTATCGATGTGCTGATGATGAAAATGTATCGCTTTAAAGGCGATTCTGGCGAACGCGAGGAGCTTGATATCCCAGCCGATGAAATGGATAAAGCCTCTGAACTACATAACGCTTTGGTTGAAGCAGCCGCTGAAAACGACGAAAGCCTTATGGAAAAATTCTTTGACCAAGGAACCCTTTCGGAAGACGAGATGCGTTCAGGTATTCGGGCAGGGCTTTTAGCCCGAGGATTATTCCCCGTTTTCTGCGTATCTGGCAAGCGTAACATAGGTGTTAAACGCCTTATGGAGTTTATTATAAATGTTTGCCCCAGCCCCAACCACTTACCTGGTGTTAAAACCAAAGAGGGCAATGAAATTGTATGCTCTGCCTCAGATCCTACATCACTCTTCATTTTTAAAACTGCCGTTGAATCGCATATTGGCGAAATAAACTATTTTAAGGTGATGTCGGGTAAAATATCCGAAGGTATGGATATGGTAAACTCCACCAACGATGGTAAGGAGCGCCTGTCGCAACTATTTGCCGTTGCAGGTAAAAAACGCGAAAAGGTAACCGAACTTGTTGCTGGCGATATTGGAGCTGCAGTTAAACTTAAAAACACAAAGACAAACCATACGCTTAGTGCTCCTGGTAAAAACATTGAGTTTGAAGCATTAACATTCCCGAACTCAAAATTCAGAACCGCCATTAAAGCCAAAAATGAATCGGACACTGAAAAACTAGGCGAATACCTTACTCGCGCTCACCAAGAGGATCCTACCATTAAAATTGAGTACTCTAAAGAGCTGAAACAAATTATTCTTTACGGGCAAGGAGAGCACCATCTGAATATCCTTAAATGGCAGTTGCTAAATCTTTATAAAATAGATGTGGATTTCTTACCACCACGAATCCCCTACCGTGAAACAATTACCAAAATTGCTCAGGCCGATTATAGGCACAAGAAGCAAAGTGGTGGAGCAGGTCAGTTTGGCGAAGTGCATATGGTTATTGAACCACACGTTGAAGGTGCTCCTGATCCAGTTAAATACAAGGTAAATGGCAAGGAAATTAACGTTAGCGTTAGAGGCAAAGATGAGATTAAGCTCGACTGGGGAGGCAAACTCGTTTTCTACAACTGTATTGTTGGTGGTGCTATTGATGCACGTTTCTTACCTGCCATCCAAAAGGGTATAATGGAGAAGATGGAAGAAGGTCCACTTACTGGCTCGTATGCTCGCGACATCCGCGTGGCCGTTTACGATGGTAAGATGCACCCTGTTGACTCAAACGAAATTTCTTTCAAGTTAGCAGGTCGTAACGCATTTAGAACTGCTTTTAAAAACGCTGGTCCCAAAATTATGGAACCAATTTACGAGGTAGAAGTTCTTGTACCTAGCGACAAAATGGGTGATGTGATGAGCGATCTTCAGAACCGCCGCGCCATAATTTTGGGAATGGATAGCGTTAAAGGGTTCGAAAAGCTTAACGCCCGCGTACCTCTTGCAGAGCTAAACAAGTATTCCACAGCGCTTTCGTCTCTCACAAGCGGACGAGCAACTTACGACATGAAATTTGCTAGCTACGAGCAAGTTCCTGCTGATGTTCAGGATAAACTACTTAAAGCTTACGAAGAGGAATCGGAAGAAGAATAGATCCGACTAACCCTATAGATAATAAAAAAACCTGCGAAAGATTCGCAGGTTTTTTTATATGTCTGATTTTTATAGTTTTTACAATGCTACATTAATCTGTAAATGATAAAAAATGTCAAAAAAAACTGAGGCAATGGTTTTTTGTTGTAAATTTAAAAGAAAATTATGGAAAATCTTTTCTTACGATACATGCACGAACGGGTTCGAAGAGAAGAGGAAGACCTTAAACCAGAATCGGGCCCGGTAATTACCATATCAAGGGAATATGGTTGCTATGGAAGTGAAATTGGCGAAAAGCTTGCCAATCAAATAAACAAGGAAGAAGGCAACGGTGAAGAGTGGGTATTTGTTAGCCATCAGGTGCTTCACAACGCAGCCGAATCGCTAAAAGCCGCACCACATGAAATTTCACATATTTTTGGCGCAGAGCAAAAAAATATGTTCAGCGACTTGGTGTCTATCTTTTCAAAAGACAAGTACATCAGCGACATACAGATTAAACGTACCATTGCCCAAATTGTCCGTTCGTATTCCGAGCAGGGACACTCTATAATTATAGGGCGTGCCGGCTGCGTCATTGCAAAGCATATCCCAAAATCAATTCACATCCGTTTGGTTGCTCCGCTTTCGTGGCGAGTTGACACCATAAAGAAAAGGTTTAGCATTACAACCACCGAAGCTACAAATCTGGTTAAGGTTACCGATAAACGAAGAGAAACCTTTATGGAGTTCTTTAAAGGGAACAAACCAGACAGCGAGCTGTTCGACCTTGTTCTAAACCGCTCAACCCTTACAGCCGACGATATTGTAACTCAAATTTACACCTTGGCCAAATCGCGCAAACTTTTATAATTGGTATTTTTATTACCTTTGTGCCCCTTGAACAATACTTATTCAAGGCTGTTAAGGCTAATTACTAATCATCAACATATATTATATGAAAAAAGCGGAAATTCACACCCCTAAGGGTATAATGAAAGTTAACTTTTATTCTGATGACGCTCCCAATACGGTTGCTAATTTTATAAAACTAGCCGAATCGGGGTATTTCGATGGGCTAGCTTTCCACAGGGTAATACCCAACTTTGTTATTCAGGGCGGATGCCCATTCTCTAAGGATATGACCGACAGAAGAGTTGGTACTGGAGGCCCGGGCTACTCAA
>CAZTFJ010000095.1:0-2253 GCA_964612255.1 uncultured Rikenellaceae bacterium
ACAGAATGTCTAAAGTAAAATCTCATTTAATCTTTTTTAGGACAGCAAGCAACAAGGTTATTGAAATAATTAGGATTTTACATCAGAGGATGGATGTAGAAAATAGGCTTCTAGATGATGAGTAAACATCAACGCTAAACAACACACCTACTTCTGCTCGCAGAGCATTTACCTGCTAAGCGAGTAATCACCCCGTGAGTAAATGCTAACTACTCCCACAGCCCATCAACGCTTAGGTACCGCTCACCAGTATCGTAGGCAAAGGTGAGGATAGTTTTATCATAAGGAATAACAGCCAACTTTTTTGCAATGGCAGCCAGCGATGCACCTGTTGAAATCCCCGCCAAAACCCCTTCTGTTCTTGCCAATTGTCGAGTCATAGCATAAGCCTCATCGCCCTTTACCTTAACCAACTCATCCAAAATATCCAAAGCAAGTATTGGCGGAACAAACCCAGCGCCAATGCCCTGTAATGGGTGCGGTGCCGGGGCGTTACCACTTAAAACTGCCGAGGCATACGGCTCAACACCAATCACCCGAACCTTTGGAAATGCTTCTTTAAGTTTTTTACCTACACCTGTAATATGCCCGCCAGTTCCAATACCGGTGATTATATAATCGATACCCTCGGGAAAATCATTAATAACCTCCACTGCCGTAGTGCGCATATGCACCTCTGGGTTTGCCAAGTTCTCGAACTGCATAGGCATATATGCGCCCGGGGTGTTGTTTGCAATTTCCTTTGCCTTAGCTATTGCGCCCCGCATACCTTTTTCTTTTGATGTTAGCACAATTTCCGCACCGTATGACCTAAGTAGCATTCTCCGTTCAACCGACATCGACTCGGGCATTACCAAAACAACCCGATAGCCCTTTACTGCACCCACCAGGGCAAGACCAATGCCCGTGTTGCCCGAGGTGGGCTCAACAATGGTACCACCGAGCTTTAGCAATCCGTTGGCTTCTGCATCGTTTATCATAGCCATAGCTATTCTATCCTTAATGCTACCACCGGGGTTGGCACGTTCTAGTTTTATCCACACTTCATGATTTGGAAATAGCTTACTTAACCGCAAATGCGGTGTGTTGCCAATTAGCTGTGTTGATGTTGATATTTTCATGGTTGGGATATTGGGTGATTGGATGATTGGATGATTGGTTGATTGATTGGTTGATGGGTTGAATGATTGACCTTGCTTGCAGGTCCGCCTGACCGCGGTAGTCGGGCAAGCAAGCTGTCAGGTTTCATCCATCTTCGGTCTTCGGTCTTCGGTCTTCTAACTTCTGACTTTCAAACATCTTCATTCTCTTGCCCATACCTTGTGAAGTTAAAAAAAACGCTGACAGGAGCTTCGCACGCTGTCAGGTTTTTCAACTCAACGAATAATCACGGGTTTTTATACTCACCTTATTTTCTTGTTGCACAACTGAATATGGCGGCACGCTTTGGGTTAGCCAAACATTACCTCCAATTATACTATTTCTGCCAATAGTTGTTTTGCCTCCAAGTATGGTTGCTCCTGCATATATCACCACATCGTTATCGATGGTGGGATGCCGCTTTACCCTTGCCATCTCTTTACTCACGCTCAGCGCGCCAATGGTAACCCCTTGGTACAGCTTAACCCTTTGGCCAATTACTGCCGACTCGCCAATTACAATGCCAGTGCCATGGTCGATAAAAAATGGGCTTCCAATAGTTGCTCCCGGGTGAATATCTATTCCCGTTTGGGAATGAGCGTATTCGGTCATTATCCTTGGTAAGAGAGGAACTCCCAATAAATGTAGCCTATTAGCCAACCGATATACCGCAATGGCAAAAAAGCCAGGATAGGCTATAACCACCTCCTCTAAGCAGCTGGATGCTGGGTCGTTGGCCTCAATGTATTCCGCATCGGCAAGCAACTCACTTTTCACTTCGCCAAAAGAATTTACAAAATCTGCAGCAATGCCCTTTGGTTCTACAGTTCCCTTACACTGGGTAGCTTTTAACAACTTTTCTATTCCCTTAGTAAGTTTTTTCCTAGAAACAACTTTTTGCCTACCTCCATCAAAAAAAGGGAATAGGTAATAAACCATATCAATAGTTTGGCTAATAACTGCCGATTTGGATGGTAATGCTTTTGTTTGTAATCTGCTCATAGTAAAATCTTAGAAAACAAAAAAAGCCCCTCCGAAAACGGAAGGGCTCACTATTTTTATTTCTATTTATTTATCCTGCTTAAAAATGTGTGATGTGTGGGCATATCCTTC
>CAZTFJ010000095.1:2263-6581 GCA_964612255.1 uncultured Rikenellaceae bacterium
AAATAAAAAAAGCCCCTCCGAAAACGGAAGGGCTCACTATTTTTATTTCTGTTATTTAATTTACTTAAAAATTTGTGATGTATGGGCATACCCTTCCTGCTTGGTGTTTTGACCAACAGCAACAAAGGTTATTAAAAAACTGGTTCATCTTGCCCATACAAAATTTATTAAAGTGCAAATATACACATTATGGTAAACCAAATCTATTCAAATTGCATTAAACTAATAATTTTACAATTCGTCTTACTAACATACAAACCCAAAATTTGTTCCGATGAATCGAATTCTTAACACTTGCTTTTTAGCATTTTTCCTGATTTTGAACTCTGCCTCATTTGGGCAGAAAGTCCCCCTAACCCACGATGTGTACGACTCGTGGAAAGATATGGAAAGACCTAACATATCGCTGCGCAATGGGCTTATATCCTTTGAGGTAAACCCACAAGATGGTGATGGTATGCTACATATTACCAACCAAAACCGCAGCTTTGAGAGAAAAATTGAGCGAGGCACACGAGCCCTACTCGACCCCAACGGCAACTTTGTTGCATTTACAATTAAACCAACTAAAGCCGAGGTTCGCGAAGCTAAGATGGCCAAAAAGAAACCCGACCAAATGCCTAAGGACTCTGGCGGGGTATATTTCCCAGCTTCCGACGAGTGGTTTGGCTATAGCAAGGTTAAAAGCTTTGGAATGGGAGAAAAGGATGGTAAATGGGTTGGCATTTTAACTGAGCATAAGGTTGAAGAACCAAAAATCGAAGAAGCAGCAGACTCCACTAAAGCCGAAAAGAAACCTGCACGCAAATCGAAGAAGAAATCTAATAAAAAAGAAACCCTGTTAACTCTTTTAAATACTGAAGACAAAAATACACAAGAATTTCTGCACGTTGAAGACTTCACCTTTGCAGAGCAGGGAAACTATGTTGCCATATCGCATACTAGCGCCGATACTCTTGAGCAATCAATTGTAACTCTTTTTGATGCTAACTTGGGACAGCCCAAGGAAATATTTAGTGAGAAAGGCGAATTATCTAATCTTTCGTTTAGTAAAGATGGAAAGATGCTAGCCTTTCACTTTAGTGCCGATACTGGCAAGGTTAAGGTTTATGATCTTTACCTATGGAAAGAGGAGCAAACCCAAGCAACCAAAATACTCGATGCTGCTTCGGCAGGAATACCAACAGGCTGGGTGGTTAGCCAGCACAACACACCTCGCTTTAGTCATGATGGTACCCGCTTGTACCTGTCAACATTCCCAAAGCCCAAAGAGGAGCCAAAGGACACCCTAACCAAGGATGAAAAAGTGATTTTCGACCTATGGAGCTGGAGCGATACCTTGCTGCAAACTCAGCAAAAGGTAAACCTAAAAAGAGAACTTCGTAAGTCGTATCTTGGTGTTTATTTTATTAAAGATAATAAATACACCCAGCTGGCCAACAAGGCTATGGAAACGGTTAGAACCGACCCCAAAGGCAATGGCAAGTACGCAATTGGAATAGATAGAACGCCTTACCTTTGGAGTATGACCTGGGACTATCCCACGGGTAGCGATTACTACTTGGTTGAGATTGAAACTGGCGAGCGTAGGGTTATTGCCAAAAACAATTCAACCTACCCATCTCTTTCGCCCGACGGGAAGTACTTGGCCTTTTACCAACCATCGGATAGCACTTGGTATGGAATGAGCACTCGGAATATGAAATCGTTCCCGCTTACCAGCCAAATTGCATCGAACTTTTACGACGAAATGGTTGACACCCCAAGCGAACCTTGGCCCTACGGAGCTGCCGATTGGACCACCGATAGCAAATCTATCCTCATATACGATCGTTACGATATATGGCAAGTATTTATGAACGGTCGTAAAGACCCCATTTGCCTAACCAGTAGCCATGGCGCCTACAATAAAATAAGGTATCGCTACCAACGCCTCGACTCTGAATTGGACGGGATACCCACCGATGAGCCTATGCTGATATCACTTTTTGATGAGAAAGATAAGCAATCGGGTTTTGCCACAATTAGCCTAGGCGAGCAAAACGAACCTAGGGTACTGCTAAAGCAGCCTTACCAATACTATGTGCGTGCCAACAGCGAAGACTTATCGACCCTACTTTGGACACGCCAATCGTATGCAGAATACCCCGATCTTTGGGTTAGCTCGGCAAGCTTTGCCAATAGCCAAAAATTATCGGATACTAATCCTCAGCAAAGCCAGTACCTATGGGGAACTGTAGAGCTAACCAAATGGCACGATTTTAATCGCAACCAGGTGGAAGGACTGCTTTATCTTCCAGAGAATTTCGACCCCACCAAGGAGTACCCTATGATGGTTTACTTTTACGAACGCCATGCCGACAACTTACACCGTCATCACAAGCCAGCACCCGGACGCTCGGTTATTTGCCCTACCCTTTACGCCAGCAACGGATACATAGTTTTTATGCCCGATATTGCCTACACCGAAGGTTTGCCAGGCAAAAGCGCCTACGATGCCATTATAAGCGGAACTATGGCAATGGTAAATAGAGGTTTTGTTGATATTAATAAGATAGGCGTTCAGGGTCAGAGCTGGGGCGGTTACCAAATTGCCTACCTAGTTACCCAAACCGATTTGTTTAAAGCCGCCTCGGCTGGTGCACCGGTTAGTAACATGACCAGCGCCTACGGTGGAATTCGTTGGGGAAGCGGCTTGGCACGTATGTTCCAGTACGAGCGCACCCAGAGCCGAATTGGCGCCACGCTATGGGAAAGGCCTTTGCACTATATCGAGAATTCACCGCTATTCTATGCACCTAGGGTTAACACCCCGCTGCTTATTCGTCATGATGATGCCGATGAGGCAGTGCCATGGTACCAAGGCATTGAACTTTTCCTTGCCCTACGTAGGCTCGAAAAGCCCGTTTGGATGATAAACTACAACGATGAGCCACACAACTTGGTACGCCGTGCCAACCGAATTGACTGGACAATACGTATGCAGCAGTTTTTTGACCATTACCTAAAGGATGCTCCTGCACCCAAATGGCTAAAACACGGAATTCCCCAAACCCAAAAGGGCGAAATGGGGTACGAACTGATAGAATAAACAAATCTGCATAAAGCACAAAAAAGGGCTGCCTAAATGGTAGCCCTTTTTGTGTTAGGTAAAAAATATAATAAGATATAGTGTGCCCTATTACAAACTCAATTAATCCCTTTATTTCAAGCAGTTCGGAAGCATTTCCAAAAAGTTTAAACACTTATCATAATTCAATTCGTAAAAATTAACACCCAAATTTATATTGTTGTAATACAATTCTTGATGGTTTTTATAGTATTCCTCCGATGGCATTTTCCAGAAATCACGGCCAATTTTCTCTGCAACAAACCATTTCTCAAGCAATCGGGCTGCTCGCCCATTCCCGTCTCTAAACGGATGAATGTGAGCAAATCGTAGGTGGATTAACGAAGCAAAGTAGAATACTTCTGTCTCGGTTAGATTGGCTGCAACAAGTTGCTTGATATCCGAAAAAAATAACTCCATCTCATTTTCAACAAATTCTGGCTCAACAGCCATATAGGCTAGCCCCGATTTCCCAAAAACACCAACTTGTTCAACCCTATAAACTCCCCTTTTACTTCGTATAAGTAATGTGTCTGAAAAAATTTTATGACAATGCAGTAAATTTTCCTCACTCAACTTGTTAGCCTGGGCAAATTCATAGGCTTCAATCAAATTTTCAATCTCTTCAATCTCTTTCCCGGCCTTGAATTTATCCCTATTCATCTCAAAATTCATGTAGGAATTCAGGTCGATACTATTTCCCTCAATGTTAGATGAGTAAACCGCTGAGGATTTTGTTAGGTATTCAAAATCGCCCCTGTGTTCAGATTCACAAAAGCCCTTAACTAGCTCAGTTATTTCGTTCCCAAAGGAATTTTTGTATGCCTCAAAATATTTCCTATCGGTTATTCTCATTAGAGTTAAATAGTATTTATGGCAAATCTTATAATTTATAGTTTAGTAATTTTTAAAACTGATATTATCAAACATCTATACTTACCCCAATACTTCTACCGCACTATTTATCCGGCGAATGGTTTCGTCACACCCCAGCAACTCGCAAATATCGGCAACCCCTGGCCCTTTCGACTCGCCTACCAAGCTTAGCCTAAGCGCGTTCATCACCTTGCCCATACCGTAACCCTTCTCATTGATAAAGTTTTTGATAGCAGGCTCAATCTCAGCAGTTACAAAAGGTTCAACATTCTGTAACACATCTACTAGCTCACGCATAATGTTGGGTGTATCCTCTTTCCAAAATTTTTTCAC
>CAZTFJ010000095.1:6681-8075 GCA_964612255.1 uncultured Rikenellaceae bacterium
TCAAGCGAGAATTTTGCAATCAGCTCATCCATAGAGAATAGCTCCTGGTCAGTTCCCGAGTTCCAACCCAATAATGCAAGTAGGTTTACAAAAGCATCGGGCAGATATCCATCCTCGCGGTAACCACGCGAAATTTCACCCTGTGGTGCTTTCCACTCAAGCGGGAAAACGGGGAATCCCATCTTATCGCCATCGCGCTTGCTTAGCTTACCATTGCCACTGGGTTTGAGCAGCAGAGGTAGGTGAGCAAATTGGGGCATCTTTTCGGCCCACCCCAACGCGCGGTAAAGCAAAACGTGAAGCGGCAACGATGGGAGCCACTCCTCACCACGTATAACGTGTGAGATTTGCATCAGGTAATCGTCGGTAACGTTAGCCAGATGGTATGTAGGCAGCATATCGGCGCTTTTGAAAAGCACTTTATCGTCTAGGGTCGATGAGTTAACGGTAACCTCGCCACGGATTATATCGTTCATCACCACATCCTCGTTCTCGGGCATTTTAAAGCGGATAACCCACTGCTCGCCTGCATCAATTCGTTTCTGTACCTCATCAGCCGAAAGAGCCAGCGAGGTTTTCATGCTGTTACGTATTTTTGCGCTATAAGTAAAGGCTTCGCCCTTTGCCTCGGCATCCTTACGCATAGCATCTAACTCCTCGGCAGTATCGAAGGCGTAGTATGCATTACCCGACTCAACCAGCTGATCGGCGTACTGCTTGTAAATAGCCTTTCGCTCGCTCTGGCGATAGGGGCCATATTCGCCACCCTCGGCAACGCCTTCATCAATCTGAATGCCGCACCACCTCAACGATTCGTTAATGTATTCCTCGGCACCTGGCACAAATCGTTGTGAGTCGGTATCCTCAATACGTAGTATAAACGTTCCGCCATGCTGACGGGCAAAAAAGTAGTTGAAAAGCGCAGTGCGCACACCGCCAATATGTAGTGGCCCTGTTGGGCTTGGGGCAAATCGTACCCTTACGTTTTGTTGCAACATAATTACTCTGTTTTATTTATGGTGCAAAGATAGGGAATATCTACGTATGGGCACGATTTTTTAGCCAAGTTTGGATGTTGAGAGGCTGAAAGTCTGTAAGTCTGGAAGTGAAAAGTGAAGAGTTAATAGTTAAAAGTTTTTGGGAGGGGCGTGGGTGCTGGTTAATATCTATTCTTCTTTGCGCCTTGGCGCCTTGGCGTGAGAATCTTGTGGCAGGCCTGCCTGACGTTATTTTGACAGGTAAACGTTATAAGTATTTACCACATTGGACTTTGCACTTTGTTAGTTTGTAGATTAGCATTAAAAGGATGCTTTGTAAATCATTCAAAAATGTTAGCCTATCAATTCCCTATATTTGTTATACACCTGTAAACTATTTTCAGATAGCTCAACAAA
>CAZTFJ010000095.1:8085-8765 GCA_964612255.1 uncultured Rikenellaceae bacterium
CAGGCCTGCGTGAGATTGTTTTAACACTGAGTATTTTTTTTGCTTGCTTACGGATATTGCTTGCTATTGGGAGTGGCTGTTGGCAAATGGAGGCGTAACTGATTATACTTGAGGATACACAAAGGCCACAGAGTTTGTTTTGCGCCTTTGCCTTGCGGCAAAGGCTTAAAATGGGTGGGGCATGGTTACTCGTTATTGCCTTTCTGTATGTCCTGCTTATAAACTTGGGGTTAAATGTGCAATAGCTATGGCTGTTTGATGCCCCCAGCGGGGGCAAATAGCGATAGAAACAAAACCATAGCAAATAGCACCCCAGTAGGGGTGCAATAGGTATAGGGTCGGATGTGTGAGTTTTTGCGTTTAAGTAATTAACACAGAGATATTTTTGCTTGTATGCGGTTGTTGCTTGTTGCTGGAAGTGGCTCCTGAGGTATGAACAGAGTGTTGACAATACTTGAGGAAACACAATGGACACAGAGGTTGTTTTGCGCCTTTGCCTTTGGCAAATGCTTAAAATGGGTGGGGTGTGGTTACTCGTTATTGCGTTTCTGTATGTCATGTTTCTAAACTTGGGGTTAAATGTGTAATAACCTGAGTTCGAAATAAGCAAAATATTAAAAAAGAAATAGTTGCCCGTAGGTTGGTACAACTTCATACTTGATCGAAGGTTTTTTGGGCAG
>CAZTFJ010000096.1:0-8749 GCA_964612255.1 uncultured Rikenellaceae bacterium
CGGAAGATTATTAAGCGAGTTAAGATTTGTTGAGTCGCGCATTAGCAAAGAATTGAACTGAAAAGCGTGAACCAACTCATGCCCAAGCACGTGATCGGTTTGCCCCCAACTCTCGGTTACAGGCATAACTACACGATTCTTAAGAGCCTCGGTAACACCACCTGTACCCACGCCTACAGAACCAAAAATGGCAGTTGTTTGCTGAAAATCGGGGTGATTGGCGTAAAATATTATTGGATTTTTCTTTGCAATTGTATCGCGAAAAACCTGCGAGTGCATAGCGTACCACTGCTCGGCAGCCTGCGCTAGCTGCTCAACCACCGAATCGTTCTCGAAATAATGATATAACTCGAAATTTGGCGACTGGTAAACATTAAAGTTAAAAGTTTTGTATATGGGCCTGTTGCGCCCAAAGTACTGCGCATTAACACTAGTTGCACAAAGCAGAAGTAGGGTAACCGTAAATAATTTTAGCATATTCAATCGACCCATTGCCATAGCTTAAGTTGTTTTGAATTAAAAAAGCTTGCCCAAGGTAGGCTAATTTATATCTTTATCAAAAAAAATACCATACCCAATTGGCTTTAGGGCTTATGTATAACGTGCAACGCTAAAAAAAGTTAAAGGAATTAAGCTTAATAATACTAATTGTTGCAAAGTGTGCTAATGGCTAAAAATCGAGCTGTTGTTTTAACAGTTTATACCCCGAAGCGCTGGCCTTTACCTTATCACCACACCTTAAATACACCAGAAACGACTCCTTCTCGTAGGGCTCAATTCTTACTATCTCACTCACATTCACTATGTACGAACGATGCACCCTCACAAACTGCTTAGGGTTTAACCTGCCTTCGAGACTTTTCATGGTAAGCTTCTTCATAAACCTACCATTATTGGTATGAATCATTACATAATCGTCCTGCGCTTCGAAATAAGATATATCTGCAATTGCCACAATGTGAATACCCTTAGTGTCTTTAACCACAATACGTGCAATAGGAATTGATGCCGATAAATCTTGGGCCATATTGCCAACATCACGAGTTTCTTGTTTTGCGGCCAGCAACTTTTCGCGAGCTTTGGTTAAAGCGGTAGCAAATCGATCCTTAGAGAACGGCTTTAGCAGGTAGTCGGTGGCGTTTCGCTCAAATGCTTTTATGGCATACTCATCGTAAGCTGTGGTAAATATAATTACGGGGGAATAGTCGAGCACCTCAAGCATCTCGAAACCGCTAAGCCTAGGCAGCTGAATATCGAGCAGCACCACATCGGGCTTGGCTTGGTTTATGGCCACTGCCCCCGAAAACCCGTCGGCACATTCGGCTATCAGCTCAACATCCTTTTCCGACTCAAGATACTTTCTCAGCAAATCTCTGGCCGGCTGCTCATCTTCTACAATAACTATTCGCATAATAATTAGGTTGTGGGAATTGTAATTGTTACTTCAAATTGGTTGCTATCTTTTTTTATTGATAAAAAATCGGAGGAGCCATATATGAGTTTTAGTCTTCGGCGAATATTCTGAAGCCCCACACCTGTTCCGTAGCTACTGGTTGGGTCCGACGACAACGAGTTGCTCACCTTAACAAACATAAACCCTTTGCTCATAAATATTTGGGCAATAACCTGCGACTCATTGGCCGATTGCGCCACGCTGTGTTTTATGGCATTCTCAAAAAGGGGCTGTAAAATCATGCTAGGTACCTGTACATCTTCACATTGTTCGCAACAATCAATTTTATAGTTTAGCCTCGGACCAAAACGAACCTTCTCTATCTCCAAATATTTTTTACAATTCTCTAGCTCATCGCGCAAGCTAACCATACTATCGGGCGATTGCCTAAGGGAGTAGCGCAGCAATTCCGAAAGGCGGGTAATCATATCCTGTGCTTTTTCGGGAGAGGTCATGGTGAGCGAGTTTACCGAATTAAGACTATTAAACAGGAAATGTGGGTTTACCTGCAACTTTAGCCAGCTTAGCTCTGCATCCTTTACAAGAGCTTTTAGCTCTGCCTCGTACGCTAGCTTTTCGCGGTAATTGTTTATGTAGATAATTAGGTAGTAAACCAAAGCAATTAGCATATACAGAAAAAGCCCCATAATTGCCTTTCCGGGAAGCCCCGAGTCTAAAAAGTCTAAATATTTAAAATCGTCTTTAAAAATTAGACCTAAAACATACCTATGTAAAGAAAGTATAATTAAAATGCTAACCACCCATGCCCCCAAATGATTTACAACCAAGCTAATGGGTCGCTGAGTCTCCAAATCGCTTATTCTTACCCAAAACCATAGTCCCAATGCCAGTAACGAAAAAAGCACCGACCAAAGCACGCTATCGGCAATAGCATTAACCAGTTCCAGGCTATAAAAAAAGTATAAAACAGCACAGTGGATAGCCGCAAAGCCTACCCACCACGCTGTAAAAACAATTTTCCCAAATCTGTCTCCTAAAATAGGATGAATCATTTGCTTAGTACGATTTTATCTCACCTCCACCAAATATCACAACTCCGCGTAACACGAGCTCACGCTCAACTAGCTCGTCGGATTTTGGGGGTTGTCGGCGCTTATCGTTATACCCACCAAAAATTGCAGTAACCTCAATTTTCACACGCCATCCGGTAGGCACAATGATTTTTGAACCACCAAACAGGCAAAACATATCGAGCACGTTACGGCCAGGCGCCAAGTCGGCATCGGACAGGTCGAATGTGCTTCCCCCAAAGATATTGGAAACTTTTCCTCCTTTAAAGTTTTTTGAGGTGATTTTTTGCTCGCTACCGCCAAAAATTGCCACATCGTCAATGGTATCCATATCGGAAGTTCCCTTGCTAAATCCCATTTTCGATTTATGAATATGTCCACCCTTCTGAAAAATCATTATTAAACCAAGGGCAACAAAAACTGTGGGCCAAAAGAAATAACGAATTGGATAATGAATGTTTAGCACCTTAGCGGCCAGAAAAAATCCGCCAATGGCAATGAGTACAATACCAGTAACTCGCGACTCTTTTTTGGCCATGCTAATAAGGCCAATAAAAATTAACAAGCTTTGCCAAGTAAAAATGTATCTATTCCAAGCAAAGGGAATAATGTCGAGCCTGTCAGCAAAAAGCAGCGATCCCAGGGTAATAAATACGATACCAATAATTACTCTAACGTTATTGGTGTTGTGAGGTTTTTGTTCATCTATTCGTTCCATAGTAAATTAGTTTTTTTGTTTACGTAAGCAAAAGTAAGCCTACTGTATAGACCAAAGAAGAACAAATCGGTGAAACCCCAAAACTAGTCGGTAAAAACCCAAAATTGTTTAACCAGCTACTTTTCCTGCCGCTTGTAAAAGTGCTTTGAGTTTCCCTGCTCTCCATAGCCCACAGTATCGCCCGTTAGCTGAATACGAGCATCGAGGCAATTCTTGCAATCGTCAACAGCATCGTCAACGCAGGGCTTGTTGTCGTAAAGTTTGTAATCGTTGCGGTACAACCCGGGCGTAATGTTAGGCATAACCACATTCGCACCAACCTTAATCCCTTTTTCACGGCCCAGCTTATCAATAGCCTGCAGCGCAGTAGCCGAAGCAATATTGATATCTTTCATAAGAATACGAAGGGTTGCAATCATTTTAAGCGACAGGTTAAAACGCTCCTCTAACGGCAGCAACATGTCTTTGTATTTATACAGCGGAGTATCGGGATGCTCAATGTATGGCCCCATACCCACCATATCAATATCCATATTCTTAATCCAAAGCAAATCGTCGGCTAAATTTTCGATGGTTTGAAAGGGTAAGCCAATCATAACCCCAGTACCAACCTGATAGCCAACACGCCTAAGGGTATGCAAACAATCTACCCTTTTGTTATAATCATGCGCCTTGTTGTTGGGGTGCAGCTTAGCATACAGGTCTCTATTCGACGATTCGATACGTAGTAAA
The DNA here is from genome assembly GCA_964612255.1 of uncultured Rikenellaceae bacterium. Lineage (GTDB taxonomy): Bacteria > Bacteroidota > Bacteroidia > Bacteroidales > Tenuifilaceae > Perlabentimonas. The sequence continues at coordinate 3,935 of CAZTFJ010000096.1, forward strand.
TACCTCACCGCACCACTTTCAAACCATTCGCGATAGGTTTCCTCACTTTGCTCGCCCATCGATAAGGTTATGCCTAGCTCTCCGTTGGTTTCTCTTTGTATCCTTTTTAGTAAATTCGATATCCTTTGGGTAAACTGAGCATTAGAAACCTCGCCTGTTTGAATGGCCAAGCTACCATACTTGTTTTCCCATGCATATTTTGCAGCCTCAATCACCTCATCATCGGAAAGACTATACCGATGAGTATTATTATTTGCAGCCCTTATGCCACAATAAAAGCAGTTCTTACTGCAGATATTCGACATCTCAATAAGTCCCCGGAAATATACCTTTCGGCCAACATTTTGCTCTTTCACCTCAGCAGCCTTGGCGTAAAGCCTATTCCTCTCCTCGGTATTAGATTGTAACAACAGAATAATATCGTCTCTGCCAATATCCTCTTTTGCCAATATATCATCAATTTTACTCATACTATCTCAAAAAAATATTTGCGGTAAATATACAAGCTATGTTTTACACTAACATTTGGTTTAAGAGGTTTTATAGCATTAATATCAACCCTTAGCCTTGTAAAAACTTTTTGTAAGTTTGTTCCCAGATAAAAATACCAACTAGTTTGCATTGTACAACACACTAATTATAATACACTTAAAAGATTAAAATATGATTACGAAGCAACTCATCGACCCCAAAAGCATTGTTGTAGTGGGTGGTTCGGACGATGTCCAAAAGCCCGGAGGTAAGGTTTTAAAAAATCTTATAGACCATAACTATAAAGGCAACCTTTACGTTGTTAATCCCAAGGCCGATAAGGTGCAAGGTATTAGCAGTAGCAAAAGCGTTGAGAGCCTTCCTGAGGTTGATTTGGCCATAATAGCCATTGCTGCAAAGTACTGCCCTCAAACCGTAAGGGAACTTGCCCAGAACAAGAATACGCGCGCATTCATTATTCTATCGGCAGGATTTCATGAAGAGAGTGAGGAGGGTGCAAAGCTTGAACAAGAGATAGTTGACATTGTAAATTCGGTAAACGGCAGCCTGATAGGCCCCAACTGCATTGGCATGATGAACTCGAACTATGCCGGCGTTTTCACTACCCCCGTACCTAAACTCAACCCCAAAGGAATAGATTTTATCTCTGGGTCTGGAGCAACAGCCGTATTTATTATGGAAGCCGGTATGCCCAAAGGGTTAACGTTCTCATCGGTATACAGCGTTGGTAACAGTGCACAAATGGGCGTTGAGGAGGTTTTAAAAGATATGGACGAGAATTTTGACCCCGCAACCAGCTCGCACATCAAGCTGCTATATGTTGAAAGTATTGATAAACCCCAAATGCTGCTTAAGCATGCATCGTCGCTTATACGTAAAGGATGTAAAATTGCAGCCATTAAGAGTGGCGGTTCCGAAGCAGGAAGCAGGGCAGCGAGTTCGCACACTGGTGCTCTGGCTAGCAACGATGTGGCCATCGATGCACTTTTCCGCAAAGCAGGAATTGTTCGTTGCAACGGCAGAGAAGAACTGGCAACCGTTGCAGGAATTTTTATGCATCCCGAGTTACAGGGTAAACGCATAGCTATTATAACCCATGCAGGTGGCCCAGCGGTAATGCTAACCGATTCGTTATCGAACAACAAGCTAGAGGTTCCATCTATTTCAGGGCCAAAGGCCGATGCGCTGCTCGAGAAACTTTTCCCTGGCTCATCGGTTGCAAACCCTATCGATTTTCTGGCAACTGGTACAGCCGAGCAACTTGGCCACATTATCGACGCTTGCGAGAACGATTTTGACAACGTTGATGCAATGGCCGTTATTTTTGGTAGTCCTGGACTATTCCCCGTTTACGATGTGTACGATTTGCTCGACCAAAAAATGCGCGAGTGCAAAAAACCAATCTACCCCATACTTCCATCAATTATTAATGTGAAAGATGAGATAGACCACTTTATAGCTAAGGGACGCGTTAATTTCCCCGACGAGGTAGTATTTGGCAACTCGCTTGCCAAGGTTTACCACACTCCTGCCCCACAAAAAGAAACCATTGAGCAGCCAAATGTTGACACAAAAGCCATTAGAGCAATTATTGATAACGCCAGTAACGGATACCTTGCTCCCGAAAAGGTACAGGAACTGCTCGATGCTGCCGGAATTACCCGTGCTGGCGAAGCAGTTGTTACATCTGCCGAAGAGGCACAAAAAGCCGCTCAAGAACTTGGTTACCCCGTGGTAATGAAAGTGGTTGGCCCCGTTCATAAATCCGATGTGGGTGGTGTTGTGCTAAACGTAAAAACCCCTGAAGTAGTTGCCAGCGAATTTAACAGGATGATAAAAATTAAGGACACAACGGCAATTCTTATTCAGCCTATGCTTAGTGGGGTTGAGCTATTTGTTGGTGCCAAGCACGAAGATAAATTTGGCCATATGGTGCTGTGCGGTTTGGGCGGTATTTTTATTGAAGTTTTAAAAGATGTAAATGCCGGCATAACCCCAGTTGCTCACAGCGAGGCACTCGACCTAATTCACAGGCTAAAAGGGTATAAAATACTACAAGGCGTTCGCGGACAGGAACCCGTAAACGAAGAACACCTTGCCGAAATTGTAACCCGCGTATCGGCTCTGGTTACTGCTGCCCCCGAAATTTTTGAGATGGACCTTAACCCACTGCTAGGTCGCAAGGACAAGGTGGTAGCTGTTGATGCCCGAATTAGAATTGAGAAATAGTAAACATATTTCGGAATGAAGAAAAAGGATTTTCTTGTAATTGCCATTGCAGCCATTGTGCTGGCACCGTTTTTTATGTTCCCATCGGTTTATAAGGCATACACAGATTTTAACGCTTCGCACGGCATGGTCATGAGCTTTATTAAATTTGCCCTGCTTGCAACATTTGGCGAAATGATTGGCCTAAGAATTCGAACAGGCAGCTACAACCAACCTGGCTTTGGCATTGCACCCAGAGCAATTGTTTGGGGTTTCTTGGGACTTACCATCAATATGGCATTCATTATTTTTAATAGCGGAACCATTAAGTTTTTAGGATACATGGGACTTGAGAATGCAGCAGATTTACTTGCAGGCAACATGACAATAGGCAAAGTGCTAGTTGCTTTTTGCATAAGTTCTACCCTGAACCTAATTTACGCCCCGGTGATGATGACTCTACACAAAATTACCGATACGCACATTGCCAACAACGGTGGTACAATACGCGGTCTATTTAAGCAAATACAGATGGGTGAAATTATGGCTAGTTTAAACTGGAAAGTGCAATGGGATTTTGTTTTCAAAAAAACAATCCCCTTTTTCTGGATTCCAGCCCATACCATAACATTCCTATTACCTGCCGATTTTAGGGTGCTTTTTGCAGCAGTTTTGGGCATTGTTTTAGGCGTTTTGCTATCAATTGCCTCACTAAGTGGAGCAAAAAAGTAAATTGAAACTAGTGCATATGTTTCGAAAAATTTCAGATTGGCTAAAGGAACGTTCTGCAACAGAATTGCTCCTACTCGGTACTGTTATCATCCTCATCTTTTTAATTATTACCCGATGGGGATGGATACAGCAAGAGGTAACCGAATCAGTATCAAGGCTCTTTAGTCCAAGTAAACAGTAAGCATAGCGCTTTGCCTACTGCAAATATTGTTAAGGGCAAAAGCAAAAGGTTCATCATAATTTGCGTATATTTGTAAAAAAGCAAAAAACATATTCATAAAACAATAAAATATGAAAAAGAAAGTAGGAATTTTTTACGGTCCAACAGGTGGTAAAACCGAAAGTGTTGCTCAAAGAGTTCAAAAAGCCTTTGGGGTAGATATGGCTGATATTATACCAATTAAAGACTGCAAAGCCAGCGATATTGATAAATACGAAAATATTGTTTTTGGATGTTCAACCATTGGAAAAGAAACTTGGAACGCAAATAGAACCAAAGAGGATTGGGATCTTTTTCGCCCAGAAATAGAAAAGATTAACTACCAAGGAAAAACTTTTGCTCTGTTTGGACTAGGCGACTCCGTTACCTACGCATCTAACTTTGTTGATGCCATGGGAGTTCTTGCCAAAGTAATGCTTGATAAAGGGGCAAAAATTATTGGCCAGGTGCCCGCCTCCAACTACAACTTTACCGATTCCGAAGCAGTAATTGAAAATCAATTTGTTGGATTGCCAATTGATGAAGATTTTGAGCCCGATTTAACCGATCAACGAATTACAAGCGGGGTGGATAATCTAATAACACAGTTTGCATAACACAATCCCTAAAGAGCTATTCATACCGAATAGCTCTTTGTTTTTTTCCCCATTAAACCACTCTCGGCTCAAATTGTCAAAATTTAATTGTAACCAATTTTGCTTAAATAACCTTAAAATCATTCTAAATACTTAATATTTGTAACAATCTGTTATTAAAAAGCGACTAAATGCTTTTAATTTATCGAAATCTTTCATAAAATTGTCTTTTGATTTATGGTGGTATTTTCCGACTGTAAACAAGTACTTTTAACACGTGCTAACTATCATACTATAAGAACATTAAACACAATATCATATGAACACCCCCATACCATACGAGATTGTAAATAGAAAGATAAAAGAATCGGGTTTAGCCAGCGTTGGCAAAGCAACCATTCGCGAGATTGTTAAGCTTGTTAGCGAAATTGAAGCGGAAACAGGCCTTAAGTACATAAGGATGGAAATGGGCGTTCCGGGCTTAGAGCCTGCCAAAGTAGGTGTTGATTAAACGAAAGCAATGCCGGGGAACTTGTTGTTTGTGGATCACATGGCGGTTTGAGTGCAGGGAATTATGCAAAGAAATAT
>CAZTFJ010000097.1:0-2376 GCA_964612255.1 uncultured Rikenellaceae bacterium
AGCAACACAGCAAGGGTTTGGATGGTTTTGCCCAGACCCATATCGTCGGCAAGGCAGCCTCCCATTCCGCTATCGTAAAGCAGCTGTAACCAGAGCAATCCCAGCTTTTGGTAATCGCGAAGCTGCGCTTTTAGCCCAACAGGTATAACCACTTGCTGAGCTAGCGAAACATTGGCAAACCGCTCTTTTAACTCCTCGGCATGTGGGCATTGCACCTGCGCCTGCTCAATAAAACCAAAGCCCGACTGTGGCAGCACAAGCCTGTCGCCATCTACACTACCCACCACAAATAGCCCTTTGTACTTGGCAAACCACTCATCGGGGATAATAAAAACCTCGCCATTGGGCAAAATATACTCACGTATTCCCTTTATGATATTCTTGCGCAGAAGGATAAACGAAAACTCAAAGTTGGAAAGTTTAACCAATCCGTAAATATCAAACCAATCGTTATCTAGTTTGGCTTTTAAATCTAAATCGTATCCTTTTATGTAGTACTCCACTCCCCTAATCTGCTGAATTACCTCAATCCCTTGTTGAGCAATTGATTCGGCATGGGCATTAACCCACGAAATAAGTTCATAATCGCTCTCAATTTTTTGAGGATAAAACTCGGCTCCCTGAGAATTATTAAGACCAAAAGACTTTACTACATCTTTAACAGCACTCTCCCACTCCTGATCGCGACTAAATCGTGTAAACTGGTACGTGCCATTAATTTCCTTAAGCGAGACCTCCCTTTGAGGCTTGCTTTGGCTTAAGTAGTTCTTATCGCCATAACGGAAATACAGAATCAATCCAAGCTCACCATTCAAACGGGTTTCGAGTGAGAGAATGGCCCTACCTGCTATTGTAGAATCGATAATTTGAAAACCTTCGGCTATAACAATCTGTTTTTTAACAGCGTTTAGCACAAAACTTTCGAAATACTTTTTTTCTGCCGATTTGGGAATCGATATAAAATCCTTTGCAAAAAACGGGAGTAACTTTTTTGCATCAATGCCATTGAACCGAAACAAACGGTAACCTAACCTAATAATGCACGGATCATGAGTTACCACCTGCGCCGCCCTATGTTTTAGGCTAATGCTCTCGCCATTGCAAGAAGCTTGTAGCGTGTATTGCGTGTCGACCGGGGTAACTGAGAAACGGAAAACAGGCTCGGCATTGGTAGGCTGAATGCTTATTAGCTGATCGTGATAAAGGTTATTAAACTTTTTGTCTTTAAAGAAAAGAGGGATGCTGGTTTCTGCAAGAATATCGTAGCACTTTGCAATTCGTCGTTCAAAGTAGGAGCGAGCATAGTTGCCAAATACCTCATCGGTTTGAACTACCTTATAAAAATCGGCCACCGACTTTTTTCCTTTGCCCACAACGCGAAACAGGTTGGTATCGCTTAGCTCATCAATTAGATGTACAATTTTCTCGCCCTCGGGGGAAATTAGTTCACCCCAGTTGGCAATGTTATCGGGAAAAATATTATCGGCCACGGTGTATATGCCACCCTCTGCGCTAAGTAATTCGGCAATGTGTGCCGACAGCGTTGTGCCAAATACTTTGTGCTCCTGTAAGGTAATGGCAAAAAACTTTTCCTTAAAAATATCAATAGAATCGGGCATCAAAACAGATTTCTAAATCGAGTTTAAACAACAAAACAATTCCCAACAAGCGTTGGGAACAAAACAACCAACAATATTAGCTGATTTTTTTTGGTAGAAAAAAGATTTTTTAACCTCGGACTACCAAATATTTTGATTAGCATTCTATAGCTAAACCAGCACAGTGCAATAGGGCAAAAAATCATTGAAAAACTAAAAGGATGAAATGCCCATAAACCAAAGGCTACCAAAATGTGTTAATAATTTGCAATTGAATTCAAGATTTATTCTAACCAATCTTATTAACTTTACAAACCTAAAAGACAAATGCCATGACACATCTAAAAAAAGGTGACAAAGCACCCAACTTCACCGGAATAGACCAAAATGGAGAAAACATTTCGCTAAGCAATTTGGATGGGAAGAAAGTGGTTCTGTACTTTTACCCCAAGGATAGCACACCCGGCTGTACTGCTCAAGCCTGCGACCTAAGAGATAACTACCAGATGTTACTGAGCAAAGGTTACATTGTGCTGGGCGTAAGCGCCGACAGTCAAAAATCGCATCAAAAGTTTATAGAGAAGCACAACCTACCCTTTCCGCTTATTGCCGATACCGAGAAGGAAATAATAACAGCTTACGGAGTATGGGGGCCAAAAAAGTTTATGGGAAAAACCTACGATGGCATTCACCGCACCACTTTTATTATTGACGAAAAAGGTGATATTGAGGATATTATTGACAAAGTAAAAACCAAAGAGCATACAAATCAAATAGT
>CAZTFJ010000097.1:2420-4135 GCA_964612255.1 uncultured Rikenellaceae bacterium
ACTAGGAATGGAAAACGAGAAAGAAGCTAAAAAGCAAAAAAAAGAGGTTAACCAGGAAAAGCTAAAAGCCCTGCAGCTTACCATAGATAAGATTGACAAGGATTACGGCAAGGGCACCATTATGAAGATGGGCGATAAGGCTGTTATGGATGTTCCCGTTATATCGAGCGGATCGCTTACCCTTGACCTTGCCCTTGGAGTTGGAGGATACCCCAGAGGTAGGGTAATTGAGATTTATGGCCCTGAGTCGTCGGGTAAAACCACGCTGGCCATTCATGCCATAGCCGAAGCCCAAAAAGCTGGCGGTATAGCCGCCATTATTGATGCCGAGCACGCATTTGATCGCACCTACGCCGAAAAACTAGGGGTTGATGTGGAAACGCTGCTTATATCGCAACCCGATAGCGGCGAACAGGCTTTGGAAATTGCCGACCAGCTTATCCGCTCAAGCGCTATTGATATTGTGGTAATTGACTCGGTTGCAGCCCTTACCCCCAAAGCCGAAATTGAAGGTGAAATGGGCGATAATAAGTTAGGATTACAAGCGCGCCTCATGTCGCAAGCCCTAAGGAAGCTTACTGCTAATATCTCGCGAACCAACACCTGCTGCATATTTATAAACCAGCTGCGCGAGAAAATTGGAGTTATGTTTGGCAACCCCGAAACCACAACAGGTGGTAATGCGCTTAAGTTTTACTCGTCGGTTAGGGTTGATATCCGCCGTATTGCGCAGCTAAAAGATGGCGATGAGTCGACTGGTAACCGTGTACGGGTTAAAATTGTAAAGAACAAGGTAGCTCCTCCATTCCGCAAAGCGGAGTTCGACATTATATTTGGCGAGGGAATTTCGTTAACAGGCGAAACCATTGACCTTGGCGTTGAGCACAACATTATTAAGAAAAGCGGTTCATGGTTTAGCTACGGCGACACCAAGCTAGGACAAGGGCGCGAGGCAGTTCGAACCCTACTAATGGATAACCCTGAACTAGCCGATGAACTTCAAGTAAAAATTAGGGAAGCAATGAATATTAAATAGATTATTGCTCAAAAGAGAAAAGGGGTAAACATTAAATCGTTTACCCCTTTTCTCTTTTACAATATTTTATCTCTCCACATAGAATTCAGACCCCTTATTCCAATGGGGATAATAGTTTTCGTTAGCCAGCCTATGCCCCAATCTAAAGAACAGCTTAGTATCCTCTACCAATCCATCGAGGTTATGCTTCTCTGGAATATAATGGTCGCTGGGTTTATGGTAAGTTACCTGCCAATACTCGTCAACAAGTTTTAGGGTTTGCTCTGGCCCCAAATCTACCTGATGGCTATAACCCTTAGCAAAAAGCGAAGGCACACCTGCTCTAAGGAATGGCAGCTGATCGGAACGGAAAAACATCCCATTCTCAGGGTTTGGGTCTTCGCAAATGTACCTACCCTGTTTTTCAGCCTCCTCGGTTAGGTAATCGTCGAGTTCCGAATGGCCCAAACCCGTTACCGTAACATCCTTAAACTTACCTAGGAACATAATTACATCGCTGTTAAAGCAAGCTGCGGTTTTACTATGCTCAAATACTGGGTTATTGGCATAATGCTGCGAGCCTATAAGGCCTGCCTCCTCGGCGGTGGGCGATAGGAAAAGTATAGAACGCTCAGGAGCCTCGTCAAGCTGCATAAACCCTTTGGCTATGGATAACATCCAAGCAATGGCAGCTGCGTTA
>CAZTFJ010000097.1:4164-8747 GCA_964612255.1 uncultured Rikenellaceae bacterium
GAGTCGCCATTTACTGGAACTCCAACCCCTAAATGATCCCAGTGCGCAGTATAAACCAACGCCTCTTGTGGTCTTTCCGATCCACGGATAAATCCGCCCACGTTATATGAACTCGACTCAATCCACGTATTACTAACCGTTGCGCTTATAGCAGAGCCCAATGCAAAAGGTTTGAAACCGGGAGTGCAAGCCTTACGCTTTAAATCTTCGTAATCGTATCCACAAAAGGCCAATAACTTGTTAGCCGCCTCAAGGGTAATCCATCCATTTGCACCACACACATTAGTTGTAAGCGATTCGTTATTCAGATAGTACTCCGTATTGTTTCCGCTTCTATCCACAACGCTCCATGGGTAACCAGCTGCCATATCCTCATGAACTATAATGCAACCAGCAGCACCGTGCTTATTTGCAGCATCAAATTTGTAGGGCCAACGGCCATAAAAAGTCATTGCCCTGCCATTAAAAAGGTTGCGATTGCCAGTATGAAATCCAGGATCGTTAACCAGCACCACTATGGTTTTCCCCTCTAAATCTATTCCCTCAAAATCGTTCCAATCCAACTCCGGTGCATCAATACCAAAACCTGCAAAAACTAATTCCGAAGCATTTAACGAGAACTTTTCGCGCAACGTTGGGCTCCATAACGTAAAATCGTTGCCCTGCTCTAAATTTAATTTTTCGTTGCCTTTAACAATGGCAATATTATCTGGAGCAACAGATGTAATCTCGGCCAAAGGAACCTCTTGCAAGTAGCTACCTTCGAAAGCGGGTTCTAAACCTATACTTCTCATTCTATCTTGCAAATAATGCAGTGTTCTTTTTTCGCCAATAGTAAGCGGGGCTCTTCCCTGCAAACTATCCGATGCCAGCACAAGTATATCGCGCTCAATCTGTTTGGCATCAATTAGCTTATCGAGGTTAGATTCATTACTACAGGCACACAAGCCTAACAACAATATCAATACAAAATACTTCATAGTTAAATTATTCAAAGATTTATGCAATTAAAGATTTACAGCATAAAATTAGTTTTTTTATACGGGCCTACGCTTAAATGCGCATTTTTCTTTGAATATTCAGCAAAACAATATAAGTTTAGCCGAAGTTTTAGTCGTATTTCAAAATCCTTCTCAAATGAAACTAAAGTTGAATATTAGGCAAAAGATTTTTCTTTCGGTACTAAGCGTTTCAATGGTGCTGTATGTTGTTGCCGTTGGTTACATTGTTACCACCTCACGCAAATCGATGCTCGACGGGGCATTACAAAATGCACGAAATACGGCACGAATAGCCGCCCAAGAAATTGAAAAGGAATTTGAACGCGATTTGGCCGTTACCAGAACTATGGCCCAAGCGTTTTCTGTTTACCAAGATCTTGAACCCTCACTTTGGCAAGAGCTTTTCAAAAAAATGTATATCCCTGTTTTAGAAGGGAACAAGCACGTATACTCTATCTGGGACAGCTGGGAGTTCTACGGATATGTACCCAATTATAATAAAGATTTTGGCAGGCACTGCATAACCGCGTGGAGAGAAAACAACCAAATACTAACAAATGTAGCAGAGCGGAGTCTCGATGGCGATCCCGACAAGTACGGCGCTTTTAAGCAAGGGAATCAGGAAGGTTTGTGGGAACCCTACTTCGACGATATTCAAAAAGGCAAAAGCGATAAGGTGTTAATGACCACCGTGGCCTCGCCCATTCAGAAAGAGGGTAAGTACTTAGGCCTAATTGGTTTTGATATAAGCCTTGAAAGTCTTCAGGGTGTTATTTCGAAGATAGAACCCGTACCGGGCAGCTTTGCATTTCTGGTATCATCTGAAAGTATTATTGCTGCACATCCTAACACAGAGCTAATAAACCTGCCTTTCAACGATGTTTATAGCAACGACTTTCAAACTCAGAACCTAGCCGAGATAATAAAAAGCGGTAAAGAGCATAGTTACACCAAAACTGATGAAAACGGCAATCAGCATTATATAACCTATGCGCCTATACTAGCTGGAAACTCCTACTCAGCTTGGTCGTTAGCGCTAAGCATCCCCATGAAAGTTATTACCGAAGAAGCCGATGAGAACCAGCGCATATCACTCCTAGTTGGTGCCTCAGGCCTACTCCTTTTAATGCTGGTGCTGGTACTAGTGTCAAATGGATTAACACGCCCCATTGTTCGGATAACCAAATCGCTTAAACGGATGCAGCAGGGCGAAATATCTAACGATTTAGTTCTAGCTATTGATACCAGCGATGAGATTGGCACTATGGCTAATGCCCTGAACACCACCATTGAGGGGTTAAATAAAAAGACAAGTTTTGCCAACGATATTGGCAAAGGCCACCTGGAAAGTGAACTGGAGCTGCTAGGCGATAACGATGCGCTGGGCAAATCGCTACTCGATATGCGCAATAGCCTTAAGAAGGCTCGCGAAGATGAGCAAAAAAGAATTATTGAAGACAAAAAACGAGCCTGGGCAAACGAAGGTTTCGCCAAATTTGCCGATATGCTAAGGCAAAACAACGACGATCTGCAAAAGCTTGCAGACGAGGTGTTAAAGCACTTAGTTAAATACCTTGATGGAAACCAAGGAGCACTGTTCCTTGTTAACGATGATGACCAGAAGAAGATAACCCTTGAGGCAAAATCGGTTTATGCCTGGGATCGCAAAAAATTTGTTGAAACGGAAATATTAATGGGCGAAGGCCTTGTAGGCGCCTGTGCCCTTGAGGGGCAAACTATTTTCCTGACGGAAATACCCGATAACTTTGTAACTATAACCTCGGGGCTAGGTGAGGCCAACCCCAACTGCATAATTTTGGTACCCTTAAAACAAAACGAAACCGTTATGGGGGTTATTGAAATTGCATCGTTTAAAATATTTGAACAGTTTGAGGTAGATTTTCTAGAGAAGGTAGCCGAAAGCATTGCATCCACAGTAGCAACGGTAAAAATCAACGAGAAAACAAAGTATTTGCTTGAGCAATCGCAACAACAAGCCGAAGAGATGCAAGCACAAGAGGAAGAGATGCGCCAAAATATGGAAGAGCTACTGGCCACCCAAGAAGAAATGGGCCGTAAGGAAAAAGAAATTAGCTGGACCATGCAAGCTATAGGTGGATTAGCAATGGTAGTTGAATACGATTTTAAGGGCATTATAACATATGCAAATTCTTTACTTTGCTCGCAAACAGGGTACTCCAAGGAGGAGCTAATTGGTCAGCATCATAGCATTATTTTTGAGCATCAAGATGTTGCCGCATCAGTAGAATACTCCAGTTTTTTAGATGATATGCGCAATAACAAACCTTACCAAAGCACCCTAAAACGGAGAGATAAGATGGGTAATGTATTTACGGTAAAGGCACATTGCCAACCAATTTTTGACGAGGATGGTCAACCTTTAAAAATTGTTGAAGTTGCAATTGACATAACAGAGTTTATGGGGTAACTTCATCCAATATTCTCCCACGTCCTACTCCCACTATTTGATAAATTAACTATAGCGGGATTTTTTATACCATTCACTCAACTCCAACATATTCCAGCAGTATAAATATAGAAGCAGGTACTTTACTTGATAATGCATTTTTACTAACTTAGACATCCATTGTTACGTAATTAGATGTACCTTTCAGTGCTATCACCTTGCTAAACGACATAGGTTATGAAACAAAACACCATAAAATCACAGAGAACCCTTTTTGGAGCCATTGCCCTTGTAAGTAGCATAATTGTATTTGGTGGTGGATACATTCTGTATAAAACCGAAAAGGACAAGGTTCGAAACCAGAAACAGATGGAGTTCGAGGCTATTGCCAAGCTTAAATCGAACCAGATTGAATACTGGCGAAGCGAGCGTAGATTAGATGCAGAATTATTCTCGAGCAGCATAACCTACCCATACATACAGGCTATCCTTAGCCAGCGCGACACCAATAACATTGCTCACAAACTTATTAATCACACTCTCGACTCCAAGCAATACAGGAATCTTATGATTATTTCCCATAAGGGAGAGTTTCTTTACAATCACTTCGGAAACGAACACAATTTGAGTGAAATTGCCATCGAGAACGCCCTACGAACTATCGATTTGCAAAAGGTTAGCATTGGGCGATTCTATTTTAACCAAATAGATAAAAGAATTTACTACGACCTGTTTGCCCCCATATACCACAATACCAACCCAAAGGCTGTCGCCATCATAAGGGTCGATCCCAGTGAGTATCTGTTCCCCTTAATTTCGGAGTGGCCAGGGCCTAGCCAAACGGCCGAGACCTTTGTTGTAAGGCAAGATCGGGATAGCGTCCTCTTCCTTAACACACCCATCGGCTATAGCAATGTCGAACTAAATCGCTGGATACAGAAATTTAAAAACAATTCCGTTGGAGACTCCTTACAATACGGCAAGTTGTTCGAGGCTAAGGATTTTAGAGGCCACAACACCCTCACTTACATCCATAAAATTCCACGAAGTCCCTGGTTTCTCATCACTAAAATTGATAGCAACGAGATTTATGCTGTAATACAAACCAGAACCTTTTACATTATTAGTTCAGCATTTCGTATTTTCTTAATTAT
>CAZTFJ010000098.1:0-8689 GCA_964612255.1 uncultured Rikenellaceae bacterium
GAGATAGCGCCGATATTGGGCGTGGCGGACATCATCGTGGACCTGGTCTCCAGCGGTTCGACATTGAAGATGAACCACCTGCGGGAGCTGGCGGTCATCACCGAATCGCAGGCTGTGGTCATCGCCAACCGCAAGGCGTACGAGGGATGCGAGCAGCAGGTGCAGGAGATAATCTCCGCCATGCTGAGCGTGACCGAGGCGGAGAACAAGAAGTACCTCATGGCCGACGTTCCGAAGTCCTCGTTGGAGGAGGTCAAGAAGGCCTTCCCGGGCATCGCCGGACCGACCATCATGAACATCATCGGCCGGGACGACGTGGTCGCCGTGCACGTGGTGATCGAGAAGACGGACGCGTTCGATGCCATCAACAAGCTCAAGCGCATGGGCGCCACGGGCATCCTGCTCACGCCGATAGACCGCATGGTCCCCTGAGGTGTCCAGATGAACAAGGACTGGATACGCGCCACCTGCCAAATCTCAACATCCTCGGCAACCTTTGCTGGCAGAGAAGGAGGCACAATGGTTTCAACACTATCGCCGTTAACAATTCGCTCCGAGAGCACCTGTTGGGTAGGCCTTAGCGTTGATGTGAAGTATATTATTGATGCCACACCCAAAATAATTGCCACCGATGCCGCCACGGCAAAGGGCGATAAATTTTGTAACATTGAATGAGGACGGAGGGCAACATCAACCTTAGCATTGAGCGAATCGGTAATTGATGAGATATCATCAGGATTGTGGAGCAGGGCAAGCCCCTCCAGCTCATCGGCACACATAGGGCAACCCGAAAGGTGACGCTCAACGGCGTTCATTTCAACACCGCTTAATTCGCCCTTTAGGTAGCGCACCAAAGTATTTTGCGGTACGCACCCTTGCCCATTGTACTTTATGTCGATTTTACTGCTCATTGCCCGTTAGGCTTAACTTTAAATTTCGTTTACCGTTCTGAATATAGCTCTTAACTTGCCCCAGGGTGTAACCCGTTATGCTGGCAACCTCGGTGTAACTTTTTTTCTTAAGATAAAAAAGTTCGATGCAAATACGCTGTTCCTCCGATAACCGAGGTATTTCCAACTCCAATCGCGCTAAATGCTGCTCCAGCACACCATCACTATCATGATACATATTAGTAGCAAATTCCATAATTTGCACCCCACTATTATCATCGGGTAAAACAAAATCTTTTTCCCTGCTCCTTATAATATGTAAACAGTGATTTTTGGCAACAGTGTATAGCCACGATTTAAAATTTTGCACCGAGTGCTTTTTCAAATCACTGAAAAGTTTCTCAAAAACCTGCATTACCGCATCCTCACTCTGGGCATGACTGTGCAAATGCTTAAGGCAAACCGCAAACACAAAACCAGTGTACCGCTTGTACAGCTCGCCCACCAGCTGCTTGTCGCCACTTTGCTTGTAGCGAGTTACCAGTTCCTCGTCGGTTAACGTGTCAATGCTATGCCTTAACATCAAAATTATGGAATTAGATCACCCAAATGTAAAAAAATAATTCCACTCCATTTATGGAAAATATGATAAGCCTGTATCTGCATAGATAAACAAGAATGTTAAACCAAAAACTATACGCCATGAAAAAGCTAATAACCATTGCTTGGATAATTATTCTAAGCTCATTTACCACAGCCAGTACCGAGACGGGAACGCTAACCGGCAAGGTAATCGACTCGGTTGAGAAAACACCCATTGGCAAAGCCAAAATCACTGTTTACCAACAAAGTAAGGTGGTTGCGGAAATATCAACAAAAAAAAGCGGCGACTTTCGGCTACACCTAGCCCCCGGGACGTACAACGTTGAAATCAGGGCCAAAGGTTACCAAGATGCTAAGGCAACTGTTCATATCCAAAGAGGAAAAGAAACCCACGTTAAGCTTACCTTACAAAGAATAACTTTGGTTGATGAGATAGAGATTGTAGAGGACGTGCTTTACTGCGTTGATGCCGAAGTTGCACCAGCCAAAATACGCGAACATTACACCATGGCCATTGGCAGACCGGCGCCCAAGAACACCTATCAGCAAAACGATTATATACCTATTGACCACAACACCGAGGAGTACTCGCCCATTAGCGAAAACATTTTTAAAGATGCGCTAGCCAACCCTCTCTCAACCTTTTCGGTTGATGTTGATAAGGCCTCGTACGCCAATGTACGAAGATTCCTTACCCAGAGTCAGAAACCCTATCGCGATGCCGTGCGCATTGAAGAGCTAATTAACTACTTTGATTACGACTATCCACAACCAACAAACGGCCATCCATTTTCGGTTACGCTAGAGGCCGATAAATGCCCCTGGAACAAGCAAAACAAGCTAGTTCTTATAGGCCTAAAAGGCGAAAATGTGAACGAGCAAGAAATACCACCCAACAACCTGGTTTTCCTAATAGATGTATCGGGCTCAATGAATCCGACCAATAAGCTACCGTTGCTAAAACAGGCATTTAAACATCTTATAAGCCAGCTACGCCCAACCGATCGTGTTGCCATAGTGGTTTACGCCGGTGCTGCAGGAGTAGTTCTTGAATCGACGCCAGGCACCAATAAAGATAAAATTTCAGGCGCTATTGAAATGCTACAAGCAGGCGGCTCAACCGCAGGGGGTGCAGGCATTAAGCTGGCCTACAAAATTGCGCAGCAAAACTTTATACACGGCGGAAACAATAGGGTTATACTAGCATCGGATGGCGATTTTAATGTTGGAGTAAGCAGCACCTCGGAAATGAAGGAACTAATAGAAGAGAAGCGCGAAAGCGGAATATACCTCACCATTCTGGGTTTTGGTATGGGCAACTACAAGGACGGTAGAATGAAAGAGCTATCGATGGCAGGGAACGGTAATTATGCATATATCGATAATATTATGGAAGCCAAAAAAGTGTTTGGTACCGAGCTTTGGGGCACGCTTTACACCATTGCCAACGATGTGAAAATTCAGGTTGAATTTAACCCTGCCAAGGTTAAGGAATACCGCCTAATTGGCTACGAGAAACGGATGCTAAACAGCGAGGATTTTAATAACGACAAAAAAGATGCTGGCGACATTGGCTGCGGGCATACCGTTACCGCTTTGTACGAGATTGTGCCAGTAGATGGTAATGAAACTAGCACTAGTATCGACCCACTAAAATACACGCAGCAAACCCTTACCAACAGCAACGAGCTGCTTACCGTGAAACTGCGATACAAAACACCCGGGGAAAGCACCAGTCAGCTAATTTCGCAAGGGCTTACAGAGGGCAAAACAAAGTCGACCAGCAACCTGCAGTTTGCCTCGTCCGTTGCCGAGTTTGGGATGCTACTACGCGAATCGGAATTCAAGGGAACCAGTTCATTTGCAAACGCGCTAACTCGTGCAAAATCTGCAAAAGGTAACGACGTATTTGGCTACAAGAATGAGTTTATTAAGATGATTGAAATGGCGGAAATGATATGCAAGTAACAAGGATATCTATAGATTGTAAAATCTCGATGCTAACAACAGCCATAAAGAAAAGAAATAGTTTTACTTGCTACGCTTTTTGATGACTTTAACTATCTTTGAGAAATAACATTCACAAAAACATAAAACTATGCCTTTGGCTTATTTAACTCGCAGGGAACGTTTTTCGGCTGCTCACAGGCTTTTTCAAACGCAGCTAACCGACGAAGAGAACTTTGAACTTTACGGTCAGTGCTCGCACCCCAACTGGCACGGTCATAACTACGAGCTGTTTGTTACCGTTAAAGGCGAAGTAAATCCGCAAACTGGATATGTGCTTAATCTTAAAACCCTTAGCAAGATACTAAAGGAAAAAGTGATTGATAAGCTCGACCACCGAAATCTGAATGTTGATGTCGATTTCCTTGAGGGTAAAATTCCATCTACCGAAAACTTAGCCATTGCCATATGGGCTTGCATACAAACTGATATTAAAGCGCTTGGCGCAGAGTTGCATAGCATTAAGGTTCAGGAATCGGAAAATAATTTTGTGGAGTATAAAGGGGAATAGTTTGTTAGGATTTCCTCTGTTATTTATTCTATTTATGATACTTTTGCAAAATTATTACAACTCGAAATTTTTAGATTAATGGAAATAGTTAACGATGGCGCTTTTGTACCCGATAGCGAAGGGTATGAAAAGATAGAGCGTTGGAATGCTGAAAATACCGATAAACTTGCTCATCATTACAAGGCAATTCTTGAGCTATTAGGCGAAGATGTGAACCGGGAGGGGCTTATAGACACGCCAGTGCGTGTGGCTAAGGCTATGCAATTTTTAACCCACGGCTACAATGTGGATCCAGGCAAAATCATCCAATCGGCTAAATTCCAAGAGGATTACAAGCAGATGGTTATTGTAAAGGATATTGAATTGTACTCAATGTGCGAACACCATATGATACCTTTTTACGGAAAGGCTCATGTGGGATACATTCCCAATGGTTACATAACAGGTTTAAGCAAAATTGCTCGTGTGGTTGAGGCATTTTCTCGCCGCTTGCAAGTACAAGAGCGGCTTACGGTTCAAATCCGCGACTGTATTCAGGAAAACCTAAACCCAATGGGTGTAGCAGTTGTTATTGAAGCTGGCCATATGTGCATGCAAATGCGTGGCGTTCAAAAGCAAAACTCAGTAACCACAACATCTGCATTTACGGGGGTATTCTTGTCGCAAAACAAAACCCGCGAGGAATTTATTCATCTTATAGGGACAAAACTCCATTAAATAGCCATAAGCAAGGATTAGGTAGTAATGCCTACTCCTTGCTTCCGTAAGCCAAGTCACCTGCGTCGCCTAGGCCGGGTACAATGTAAGATTTTACCGTAAGCTCATCATCAATAGCTCCCAGCCAAAGGGTTACATTTTTATTCATAAGATTTTTGCGAGTGTACTCAACCCCTTCTTTCGACGCAATAATCGATACAATATGCGTATGTTTTGGCTTACCCCTCTCTAGCAAAGCATTGTATGCAAGTACCATCGAAGAGCCAGTTGCAAGCATAGGGTCGGCTAGCACTAAAACCTTATTGTCTATCGATGGGCATGAAAGGTGCTCGAATTGTATCTTAAATGTACCATCCTTGCTGTACTTCCTGTATGCCGATATGAAAGCATTCTCGGCCTGGTCGAAATAGTTTAAAAAACCATTATGCATTGGCAACCCAGCACGCATAATGGAGGCAACAACTATCTTGTCGTTAGGAACTTGCATATCGGCAATTCCCAGTGGTGTTTGCGCTTGTACAGACTCGTACTCTAACTCTTTACTAACTTCGTAAGCAAACACCTCGCTAATGCGCTCCAAGTTCCGCCTAAAGCGTAAACTATCTGCTTGAACAGATGTGCTACGTATCTCGTAAATAAATTTATTGAGAATTGTATTGCTATTGCCAAGTTCCCGTACCATAGGTAAAATTATTGTTGATGATTACACTCCCAGTTATCGGCTTCGAAAATACTAATTTATGGCTAACTAACCTTTTTTATGCTGATATTTTAAGACATATGCTAAAGCATATTGTTGTCGGCAAACGAGAAGCATTTTTGATCCGTAACAATTACATGGTCGAGTAACGATATATCGAGCGTTAAAGAGGCCTGCTTAATCTTTTGGGTAATCTTTTCATCGTCGTGGCTAGGGTTGTGATTCCCCGATGGATGGTTGTGGCATAGCACCAAGCCAATAGCCTGATAATCGAGGGCTATGCGCATAATTTTGCGAACATCGACAATGGTAGCCGTAAATCCCCCCTCACTCACGCGAACGCGTTCGATAATACGGTTGGCCCTGTTAAGAAGCAGCACCCAGAACTCCTCATGGGGCAAATCGGCCAGCAATGGCTGAAAGAGTTCAACCACATCGTTGCTCGATGTTATTTGCTTTCGGTTTATGGCCTCACTAATCTTACGGCGCCTACCCAGCTCTAATGCAGCCATAATGGTAACCCCTTTGGCCTGACCAATACCCTTTATCTTAGTAAAATCCTTGAGAGAGAACTTGCCCAACTCGTTAAGGTTATTATTAGCGCCACTGAGAATGCGCTGGGCGATGGCAACAGCTGTTTCGTTTTTAGTCCCCGACCCTATTAGAATAGCCATAAGTTCGGCATCGCTTAGAGCGGCAACGCCTTTGCTTACCATCTTTTCACGGGGGCGATCGTCAAGAGCCCACTCCTTTATGGTAAGCGATTTTGTAATTTCCTGCATCAGAATAAAGTTTGCTAGGTGGAAATTACAAAAAATCGGCTTTCCCTCAGATAAAACAAACAAAAAAGCTCGCCAATGGCGAGCTAAACCCTAAATCTACCTAATAAAAATGCTATTGCAATGCATTTACATGAAGAGAAATTGAACTCTTCAGGTTTGCAGCTTTATTCTTGTGAATAACGTTCTTTTTGGCCAACTTATCCAGCATTGATGTTACCTTGGGTAGCATCTCCTGCGCTGTTGCCTTGTCGGTAGTACTTCTAATAGCCTTTAGCGCATTACGTGTAGTGCGAGCGAAATACTTGTTATGAAGCCTACGGCTTTCCGACTGACGGATTCTTTTGATTGCTGACTTGTGGTTTGCCATTTTGCTGTATTGTTAAAATGTAAAATGTGGTAGCCCGTAGGGGAATCGAACCCCTGTTACCAGGATGAAAACCTGGCGTCCTAACCCCTAGACGAACGGGCCATTATTTCAACTACTAAACTGCCCTACCATTGTAAAGCGGGTGCAAAGGTAGCTGAAAAAATATTTCATGCAAAAAAAATGAAATATTTTTTTCAATAAATTTTACTTTAGCGTATATCGAATTGACAATCCGGTGTTGAACCAAATGCCGAAATCATTAACAATATTGAATATTGGGAGTATATCCAGACTAATTGAAACGGGAGCATCTTTAAAAACATACTCTAGCCCAACAATAGCATCCACTCCAAGGTATAGTTCTCCGCCCATGCTATTAGCAAATGGGCTATCCTTATCGGCCTTAGCTGTTGCAACATGTGCCCCAACGCCATAGTACCAGTCGAGCCCAGGGGCATCAGATACTGAGTTATGAAATTGGTAAAGCCCTGTTACGCCAATACCACCCCATCCAAAGGAAAGAATTCCCTCTGCGGCAGAATTATCTGTTAAGAATTGCTTTAAGGTAACACCCGATGGGTATCCGCCTCGCAAACCTATGCCTGTGTTGTAGGTATGTTGCGCCGATGCGCTAATCGAAAAAAGAGCTGAAAGTGTAATAATGGCAATAAAAAGCTTTGTTCTCATAATGAATATTATTGTGTTATTATTTGATAAATACTATTAGACTACATCTAATCAAAATCGAGTTCCTCGTCTTGAATTGGTTTAGAACTAGAAGTTTTAATGTAATACTTAGTTGATGTAGCGCTGTTTTGGTCGTCGTCATCTTTTGGTAAAGGTTTAAAGCCTAACTTTTTTAACGAAGCCATAGCCGCTTTATTGTCAAAATCGGCCTCAACAAGTATTGTATTAAAAAGATTTGCTGTTTTAGCCCAAGCCAGAATTCCCTGCATAACCTCTGTGGCATATCCCTTTTGCCGGTATGGCGTGTCGATACTAAAAAAGACCTCAACCTGCCCATTGCTGTTGGGCTTACCATTAAACGTAAATTGGCCCACAATATTTTCCTCTTCCCTATCAATCATTGTCCACAATGTGTAGAACAGGTATTCTTTAGTTTTGTTGCTCCACACATTAGGATTTTGCTCAAGCATTTCGGCCAGCTCTTCGCAATACGCCTTGGGCAGTTCAAGACCTGAGACATTGCATTGTGCCATACGCTCAAACTCCGCCCTTGATTTAATAAAGGTTTTTAACTCCTCAAGGCTAAGCGGAACTACATCTATTCTTTCTGTTGAAATATTCATGGCTTTGGTTTTTGGTTTATTGGTTTTTTACACATCCAGGTATCTTCGAGGGAAAGAATCATCTTCGGTAATGCTCCAAGCTAAAGCCTTAATATCTAAACCCGAGAAATTACCAGATGACATAAGCAGCAGGTTGGTGTTATCCCAGAAATGGTTTTCAAGGTATACTTTTAGCTCAACAATATCGGTAAAAACTAATAGGTTTGGAACGCCAAACTTCGATTTTATCAATTCGGCATCCAATGGTTCCATTTTCTTATGCTTAAAGGTTTTGACATTGAAGTAAACAATGGCCTTGTCCGCTTGGCTCATAGCACCATTATACTCGCTTAAAAAATCAGCATTTAAACTGCTAAAGGTGTGCAGTTCTAAACAAGCCACTAGTTTTCGGTAAGGATAGGTTTCGCTAACCCCATCAATGGTAGCCTTGACTTTTGAGGGTGAATGGGCAAAATCGATAAATATATCTGTAGTTTGCCCCCTTTTAATAACCTCGAGCCGCTTTCTGGCACCTCCAAATGTGGAAATTGCTTTATAGAACTGGGCATCGGCTATGCCCAGCAAGTTGCAGACGGTTTTTGCTGCCGATACGTTTTGCATATTGTGGCTGCCAATTATCTGCAGCCCTATATCGCCGTTGGGTGTTTCTAGAAAAGCTTTTTCAATATGAATATGATAAGGATGAGTTGAGTATGGATGGATTTCAGTATCGCTTTTAGCATTTTGAGCAACTTTCACCACATGCTTGTCGTTGGCGCAGTAAACAAGATGACCATTGGGTTCAAGGGTATCAACAAAAATC
>CAZTFJ010000099.1:0-1593 GCA_964612255.1 uncultured Rikenellaceae bacterium
ATCGTTGCCTCTCAGAAAGCAAACGCCCATGCTCTCGGGCCTTGTGGCAATTTGGTTAAAACCTGCCTTTGCAACCAATTGCTTCACATCGTGCTTCAGTAAATTGCCCAGTGGCATTATCGATTTTGAAATATACTCCTGAGGTAAATTCCATAAAAAGTACGATTGATCTTTGGCTGCATCAACACCTTTTTGTATTCTGTACATATTGTTGCTAGTTGTTGTCCTAACATAATGGCCAGTAGCAATGTGGCTGAAGTTTTGCTTGATAGCAGATTCATATAAATATCGCCACTTTATGTTAAGGTTGCAGTAAGAGCAGGGGCAGGGTGTTCGCCCAGCCAAGTACTCTTGTGTGAAGTATGGAAAAACCTGTTGGCTAAACTTAGCTGTTAAATCTTGCTCAATTAATTTAACACCAAGCCTATGTGCAGCTTCTGTTAGCTCGTTGCTTTTGCTTTGGTCCGATTTTGTGAAGTAGAAATGTATTGCTGTAACATCAAAACCTTGCTGTTTAAGCAATATGGCTGCGGCAGTGCTATCAACCCCGCCGCTAAAAGCAAGCAGTACAGATTTTCTCATTGGCTACGTAAATCGGGATTTAAATATTTGGTTCAAAAGTAACCATAATCGCTCAAAACTTCATTTTCATTCGTATCTTTGGTTGCTAAATAAAAAAAAGATTGTTGTGCAACGTTATTTTATTGAACTAGCATACTTAGGTACAGAGTACTGTGGATGGCAAATACAGCCAAATGCTAACACGGTACAGGCAGAGTTGGAGAAAGCATTGTCTACCATATTACGCCATGATATATCGGTAGTAGGTGCCGGACGAACCGACACCGGAGTGCATGCATCTTTTTTTGTGGCTCATTTCGAATCGCCGCAAAAAAACCTCCATTGGAACCATAAACTGCTGGTTAGTTTAAATGAGATTTTACCCCGAGATATTGCCATTAAGGAGATTGTTGCGGTTACTCCCGATGCCCATGCTCGTTTTTCTGCCTTTTCAAGAACCTACGAGTACCATATTTGTAGGCATAAAAACCCTTTTGCCATTGGAACAAGCTGGCTTTACAAGGCCGATTTAGATATTGATGCTATGAAAAGGGCAGCCAGTAAGTTGCTACACTTTACAGATTTTACCAGCTTTAGCAAGTTGGGGTCCGATGTAAAGACAAATAACTGCAAAATATTCTTTGCCCTTTGGGAAGTTCAGGAGCAGGAGTTAGTATTTACAATACGTGCCGATAGATTTTTACGTAATATGGTTCGTGCCATTGTTGGTACTTTGGTTGATGTTGGAGGAGGGAAGATTTCTGAGAATGAATTTGGTGCAATTATCGAAGCAAAAGATCGATCGTTAGCGGGTACATCGGCTCCGGCTGAGGGGTTGTTCCTAACCAATATAGAATATCCGGTAAATGTTTTTGTAGAATAGCAAAAGGCGCCAATTAGGCGCCTTTTGCTATTCTATGAAATTCTCTCGATTGGGCAGTTCTTAAAAGGCCGATTTTAGCGAAAGTTTAACTTGTCCGGTGCTTGGATCAATGTTTACCGAAGCATTCTCGTAGCTTATGAAAGAGGCGC
>CAZTFJ010000099.1:1603-6528 GCA_964612255.1 uncultured Rikenellaceae bacterium
AGCCTCAGCTACATTAAGGTTGTTAAAGGTGAAGTTTCCGTCAAAATCGGTGAAGGTCTCTTGCTGCGAACCTTCAAGCACAACCCTTACGCCTGCAAGTGACTCGCCTGTGCTAAAATCAACAATTTTGCCGCTAATGCTATTCATTGTGGCTGGTGATGCTTGTGCAGTCTCTTCTGCTGACTTTTCGGTGCTGTTCTTGGTGGCCATTGCACTCATCGAAACAAGTAGTGCAAGTATTAGTAATGTGCTTAACTTTTTCATCTTCTTTTTCTGTTTTGTTTTGATGCAAAAGTAGGCTTGTAGTGTTAACCTATCATTAACTCCACATAAGGCTTACGTTAAGTTTAAGCTAAGCGTTGGGGCAACTTATTACTCTTTTTTCTTGATTCTGAATCGCTTTTCCTCGCCTTTTAGTAATCGCTCAATATTTTTTTGGTGGGTAAAAAGTAGCAAAATGGCAATTACCATAGAGAATATGATAAGCGAAAGGGTGGTGGAAGAGAAAGCAAAAATAAGGATAAAGGGAAACGAGAAGGCGGCAATCATTGAGCTGAGAGAAACGTACTTGGTTACAAGTAGCGTTACAATAAATACCCCAAGGGTAATAAGCGTGGCAAGCGGATGTAGGGCAAGTATAACTCCAGCAAGGGTTGCTACTCCCTTACCACCTCTAAAGTTGGCAAATACCGGGAATACATGGCCAATCATTGCAGCCATTCCGAGTGCAAGCTGAAAATTGATAAAAAAGCCTGTTTCGGGGGTGTAAAAATCGGTAAGGTATAAAAGCCTTACGGCAGCGTAGCCTTTAAGTGCAACAACAAAAAACACAAAAAAACCAGCCTTGGCACCCATAACCCTAAAGGTGTTGGTTGCACCAGCATTACCACTGCCAAAATCGCGTATGTCTATTTTGTAAAAAAGCTTCCCTACCCAAACTGAGGTGGGGATGCTACCCAAAAAGTAGGCAAAAACTAATGTTAGTATCTTTAAAAACCACTCCATTTGTTCTGAATTAGACAGCAAAATAGCTACTTATTTTTTTCCTATGCAAATATTTGACCGCTCGTTTTATGGTTTTGAACTTGTTCTTTTCGGCTTTTATAGAGGAAAAGTGCAATTAATTATCTATTTTGCCTAAGCAAACTAATAGTGTATGAAATGAAATTTCTCAGAACTTTACAATCGCGTTTGGTAGCAATTTTTATGTTTATTTTGATTTTTTGCTCGCAAGCCACTATAGCCGATGAGGGAATGTGGCTTATATCCCTAATTAAGCAGAATATCGAACAAATGCAGCAAATGGGACTCAAACTCTCTGCAAGCGAAATATATAGTATAAATAACAGCAGTTTGAAAGATGCTGTAGTTCAGCTTGATGATGGTGGCTGTAGCGCCGAAATTATATCGCCATACGGACTTGTGCTTACCAACCATCATTGCGCTGTGAGCGATATTCAGTACCATTCATCAGTAACTAATAATTTGCTGCGCGATGGGTTTTGGGCACAAGACAATTCGCAGGAACTGCCCGTTCCGGGCAAAACAGCACTTATTTTACAACGGGTTGAAGATGTAACCCAGCGTATTTTAAGCGAGGTTGACGTGAATGCACCTGATTATTTTACTCGTACCAATGAGCTTGCAAACAACGTTGCTAAAAGCATCGAGAAACAGGAAGCCGGAACACACGCAGTAGTAGTGCCAATGTATAGTCATAATCAGTTTTACTTGTTTGTTTACCATAGGTTTACCGATGTGCGGTTGGTTGGGGCACCACCCTCGAGCATAGGTAATTTTGGGGGCGATGTTGATAATTGGCGCTGGCCCCGCCACACTGGTGATTTTGCACTTTTTAGAATATACACAGCGCCAAACGGAAAGCCTGCTGACTTTAGCAAGCGTAACGTGCCCTACAAGCCAAAACATCATTTCCCAATTTCGCTAAAGGGGGTTGGTGCAGGCGATTTTACTATGGTTATTGGGTACCCGGGTACAACCTATCGGTATTCAACATCGTACCATGCCCGTAACGCTCGCGATCAGGTGGCACCGTGGGTCGATGAGGTGTGGCGTAGTTTTATATCATCAATTAAAAAAGAGATGCAAACCGATGCCGATGCCAAAATAGCCCTAACCGATAAGCATGATATGCTGGTGAACTTTTGGCAGAAAGATACCTATCAGGCGCAATCGATGTATCGGTTTGGCGTAGTGCCAAGGCTTCAGCAGCAAGAGCAGAACCTGCTACTGTGGGCCGAACAACAATCAGCAGAAACCAGTTACGCCAAGGCTCTAAGCCAAATACAAACATTTTACCAAACCCTAGCCAATAATAGCTACGAGCCTATTACCCGTAGCCTAAGTTCACTTGTGAACTGGCCCGTTGAAGTAGGTAGTAACATATATGCTTTGTACGATTTAATAATGGAGTTGGTGCAAGAAAAACCATCGAAACGACGTGTGCGTAGAGAGGCAAAAAAATTGCGTGCTAAAGTGCCCGAAATATTTGATAATTTTAATGCTGATGTTGATATTCAGCTATACAGCGCAGCCCTGCAGAGCCTGCTCGAGCATTTACCCGAGAACTTAAACGATCCCCTAATCAATGAAATTAGGAGTAAAGAGAGTTATCAAACGCTTATCCCTTTTCTTGTCGATTATTTTTATCAGCAATCCTATTTCTCATCGCCACAAAACCTTATGCGTTTTCTCGAAAATCCATCTGTCGATAGCTTATACTCCGATCCGCTTTTTATGCTGCATCTGAGTTACGAGTCGCAGATTCAGAACCTTTATGGCGTGTTAGACTCGTTATCAACTAATCTACAGTATGCAAAAAGGGTTTACACTAAGGGAGTAATGGAGATGCGGAGCAATGAGGTGTTATATCCCGACGCGAACTCAACTATGCGCCTGTCGTATGGAAAGGTTGTTGGCTATTCGCCTCGCGATGGAATTCGTTTTAAGCCTTTTACCTATTTGGCAGGCAAGATGGCCAAGGAGAGCCCTACCCAGAGCGTTTTCAATGTCGATTTAAGAGAAAAACAGCTTTGGCAAGAACGAGATTTTATCCCATACGCCGACAGCCTTGGTGTTCCCGTCTGCTTTCTTACCGATAACGATATAACCAATGGGAACTCGGGTAGCCCCGTGCTTAATGCCCAAGGGCATTTGGTGGGGATTGCTTTTGATGGAAATCAGGAAGCCATGGCCTGCGATTTTATGTTTGAACCAGCTATGCAGCGTACTATTGTAACCGATATACGATATGTGCTTTTTATAATTGATAAGTTTGCCGGAGCCCAGCGACTAGTAGATGAGATGACGGTTTTAGAGTGAGAGAAGTAGCTTAAGTATAAATTATTTAAAGCCCAAAGTTGAAGGTCAGGATATCGTTATTTCGATCAATCTTGCTTCTAGAAACAATTATACTACCGACCGAAGGAAAGTATTTCAAATTCCCTCTACACATTTTTGTCGTTATCAAATGGTTTGATTTCCACGGGTTCAACGTGAATGGTTGTTTCTACATCTAGTTTTGATGCTAACGAATGCTCTATTGCGTTAGTAATGCGGTGCGATTCGGTAACCGTCATGTTGTTGGGAAGGTAAATGTGTAGCGTTAGCTCTTTGTGGTTTACATAGTTGTGTATGTGTATGTGGTGTGAGTACACGTCGCACCCAGCAGCGCTATTTGCTATATCTTTAATGTTGGATATCAAATCTTTCGATGGTTTCTCGCCAAGGATAGTGTGTGACGAGCTGCGAATTATTTTGTAGGCGGTGTAGAGAATAAAAAGCGATACTACAAGCCCCATCGCTCCATCTATCCACCAAAAATATCTGCCCAAGAAAATTCCCTGAAGTATGGCTACAGACGATAGCGCATCGCTTCGGTGATGCCAGCCATCGGCTTTTACTGCCTGCGAGTTGTTTTTTCGTCCAACGTAAAACGAGTATTGTGCCAATCCCTCTTTTAGAAGAACTGATATAATTGTTACAACTATGGCAACCAGCCCATACGATGCGGACTCTCTGGTGCCCAGCCTTTCTATCGATTCAACAAAAAAGTTGTAAGCCACACCAGCCAGCAAGCTACCAATAAGTATCGATGCTATTAGCTCGTTGCGTCCGTGCCCAAAAGGATGCTCTGTATCGGCAGGTTTACGAGCCAGAAATACGCCCAGTATTAGCACTATTGAACTAATTGAGTCGCTTAGCGTATGCCACGCATCGGCAATAATTGCAACCGAACCGCTAACTATTCCAGCCCAGTATTTTAGGGCAAAAAGCAGAACGTTTACAATGATTGAAACCCAACCTGCCTTTATGGAAAGTTTACTGTTTTGCAAATGCTGATGCATAGCGTATGGTTAAAAAAATCAGTTTATGGCGTTACTTGCTTAGCTAATTATTCTTGCTGTTGCTCCTGCTGTTGCTCAATAACTTCTACAGCTTCCTTTTTGTTCACTTCGGGTTCCTCTATGTAAATAATTGGGTTAAGAACCTGTAGTTTGGTTGAGTCGTCAATGCGAACAATCTCGTAATTTTTAGTGTACTTTATTGCGTGTACAGCTCTGTTCTCAAAACCGCTTAGCGCGTTGTTTTGTTCAAAACTAAATTTCGATTGAAGTAAATCCGCTTTATGGTTCGATATGCAAAACTTAAAATCGATGCCATATTTCTGCATTGCGGTTAAAAAGTATAGCATAACATCGTACCCTTGGTACGAGTACTGCGAGGGTTCTGATCTAAACTCGTGGCGGTATTTGGTTATAAACGATTTAACCAATGGGTTGCCGTAGTTTACAAAGAATGGTGTGAAAAGATGCAGCTGTAAATTGTAAAGATAATCAACCTGAACATTGCGAAACTGTTGCCAGCTAGGGAAACCATAAATGCTGATAGGATATTGATAAACC
>CAZTFJ010000099.1:6538-8672 GCA_964612255.1 uncultured Rikenellaceae bacterium
TGAGAGGGCTTGGATGTTCCCCAGCAAATCGCTAACAAAGGCTTCGTTGTTTGATGGTACAAAAATTAAATTCTCCTTTTCATGAGTTAAGCTGTGGCTTATACGTTCTTGTACTTCTATTGCAGGACTTCCGGCTTTGTAGCTAACCTCTTTAAAGTGAATTAATCGGGCAGACGGACATCTGTCAATACGTTTCAAAATCAAATCCTTAACGCTGTTTATTAGCCCAATGTTTGAACTGTCCGATTCATGAACTAGCACAATGTTTTGCCCGTTGCAAAAGTCAACTATCTCAATAAACTCCTCCAGTTGGGTCATAAGCGATGGGTTTGCTTGGAATAGGTATGGATTCATTTCAAGCAGGTAATTGCTGCGCGATAAGGGCGATACCATTGGGATTCTATTTTCAATAGCAAACTGGCTAATGGGCTGTAAACACTCAGTATAGGCTGGCCCAATTATAAGGTGGGCGTTCTGCATTGCACTTTTTTGCGTTAGTTCAATGGCTTTTTCGGCGCTGCGTTCAGTGTTTAAAACGTTAAGGTTTATAGATATGCCCATGCTCCTGAGCGAATCTACTGCCAGCAATGCCCCTTGGTAAAAATCAAGAAAATTAGCAGTTTGTGGCAATATGCGCTCTCGTTTTTGCTTTTCTTGCTGGTTTTGTTGTAGCCCATTTTCATTTGTTTCAAGCGTATCTGTTGGCGTAACTTCTTCCTTTTGAGAAAAGGGTAGCAGTAAGGCTACGTTAAAAACATCGCGCCATCGGTTGTACTCAAACGTATCGCAAATAACGGTACTTGCCTCAGCAGATGGTTTTGGGTAGTCAGCAATCTCTTGGACTTCAGCAAACACCTCTTCGCTAGTTGAGGTTGTATGCGTTGTGTCGGTTGGGTCTTTAGGTATTTTTATGATAGTACCTAGTTTTAAGCCGTCTTGGGTTTGTTCGGGGTTGAATTTGCGTATAGTTTCTTCCGAAACGCCATACTTGCGCCTTAGCGCAAAAAAGCCCTCGCGAGGTTGCACCTCGTGGTATATAAATCTATCATTAACATCTTCGGTTTGACCAATGGTTGAAATCCTTTTTTTAGGGATAAGTATAACCTGGTTAATCCTTATGTTTTCATCAATCTCGGGATTTGCTGCTAGTATCTCTTGCTTGTGAACGTTATACTTGCGAGTAAGGCTGGTAAGCGTTTCGCGCCTGCGAACCACGTGGTAAATGTAGTTTTCGTCCTCGTTTTCCTCTTCAACGTCTTGTTTTTTTACAGGGATTTTTAGGGCTTGATCAACCTGTAATCCCAGGTAGATATCGGGGTTTTCCATAGCAATCTCAATTTGGCTCACGCCATAGGCTTTGCTAATGGAGAAAAGGGTCTCGCCACTGCGAACAATGTGTATGTAGTAGTTCTTTCCGTCAATCTTTACCTTATCGGTCGATATTTTTACCTTGGTGGGAGCCTCTTCTTCTTGCGCTACAATGGCTGATGCGAATAAGACGAGTAGGGAAAAAAGGATAAATTTTCTCATTTTTTTGATGCAATGAAATGGTTTAAATTATCGATTAGGCAAAGTTACGCAATAAAATATAAAACAAGCATAATAGATAAAAATTGCCCGTTGTAGTCCGATGTGTTGTGCCCAACCAGCATATGATGATTTTCAAATGTTGAGTGATTTGCTTTACATACCAAGTGTTATTTTACTATTTTTGGAGTAATAATTATGTGCTTGTTTGCGTTGAAAATTTTAACTAACCTAAATTATTACTATGAAAAATATTCTTATTCTATCGTTTTTATTACTTGCTAGCTATGTTTCTGCTCAAAAAACAATTAAGCCTCCTGCAAATTTTGTGTTTATTCCAATGGGGCAAGCGATGATTGATAGCCAGCTGGTTGCTGTTGATGCATTTTATATGCAAGACCATGAGGTTACTGTTGGCGATTACAGCAAATTCTTAAATGATATTAAAGGGTACGATAGCAAAATGTATCAAGCATGCTACCCTGATACAAGCCTATGGGTTTCGCTTTTTTGCTATTCTCACAACCATACTTACGTAAAGCAGTACCACCAGCACCCGTCGTTATTTAATTATCCCAAAAATAATATCACACGCAATGCATCCCAG
>CAZTFJ010000100.1:0-8648 GCA_964612255.1 uncultured Rikenellaceae bacterium
AGCAGTATGGAGGTACGGGGCTAGGTTTGGCCATATCAAAAGCATACATCAAAAAGATGGGCGGCGATATTTGGGTAGAATCAACTCAAGGTATGGGCTCAACATTTATTTTTACTCTACCCTACAAGCCTGTAACGCCACCTAAGAAAACTAGTGAGCCAAAAGCTGAGCAGCAAATTAATGCGCCAAAAGGAGTTAACCTGCTTGTGGCCGAGGACGATGAGGTGAACTTTATGTACATCAGGGAACTTTTTGCCAATAATAATTTTAACCTTATTTGGGCTAAAAATGGAATGCCGGCTGTAGATGCAGTTAAGACTAATCCTAATATCGATATGGTGCTTATGGATATTCAGATGCCCATAATGGATGGGTATCAGGCAACGGATGAAATTAAAAAAATTAGAAACGATTTAACCGTAATTGCGCAAACTGCATATGCATTTGAGTCGGACAAGGAAAAGGCCATACAGGCTGGATGCGACGACTACATATCAAAACCCATAGATCGAAAAAAACTTCTATCCTTAATGAATAAGTACTTGAAAAAGTAGGCAAAGGAAGATTGTTTTTTTTGATTATTAGTTGTTCCTGCATTCTTTGAAGGGAAATACCTTGCTCGTTCCATTCTTTGATGTTTGATGTTTGATTTTGGATGTTTGATGTTGGATGCGACGAGTTTGCAGCTCAGTCTCAGCCAATCGTTTAATCCCCACTTGCAAATCAACCAATCATCCAATCATCCAATCATCCAATCTTTCAATCAACCAATCTTTCAATCAACCAATCTTTCAAGCAGCCAATCCTTCAATCAACCCTCGTTATCTCCAAAAAACGTCAGTTGACGAGACAGGCCAACAACCGACAACCAACAACTTCCCTCTACTTTTTCCTAAAAAATATCTGAATAGGCACTCCCGCAAAGTTAAACTGCTCCCGAAGCTTATTCTCGATGTATCGCTTGTATGGCTCTCTGATGTACTGTGGAAGATTGCAGAAAAATGCAAACGATGGGGCATGGGTTGGCAGCTGGGTAGCGTATTTTATCTTAATAAACTTGCCCTTGTATGCTGGTGGTGGGAAGGCATCTACAACCTCTTGGGTAAACTCGTTTAGGGTAGATGTAGGAATTCGCTGGGTTCGGTTTTTGAACACTTCCATAGCCTCCTCAAGCACTTTAAGAATTCGCTGTTTAGTTAGTGCCGATGTGAATACAATGGGTACATCCTGAAAAGGTGCAATGCGTTCCTTGATGCCCTTGGTGAATTCAATCATGGTTTTATTATCCTTCTCAACCAAATCCCATTTGTTTACAACCAGTACAACTCCTTTGCGGTTACGTACAATTAGGTTAAAAATATTTAAGTCCTGAGCCTCAACTCCCAGCGTGGCATCAATCATCAGTATGCATATATCAGAACTCTCAATGGTTCGTATCGATCGAAGAACGGAGTAAAACTCCAAATCCTCGTTTACTTTGCCCTTTTTACGGAGTCCAGCAGTATCTATCATGATAAAATCGTGGCCGTACTTGTTGTAGCGGCTGTGTACTGAATCGCGGGTTGTTCCGGCAATGGGCGTAACAATATTCCTGTCCTCTCCAACCAAGGCGTTTATAAGAGATGATTTGCCCACGTTGGGTTT
The DNA here is from genome assembly GCA_964612255.1 of uncultured Rikenellaceae bacterium. GTDB lineage: Bacteria > Bacteroidota > Bacteroidia > Bacteroidales > Tenuifilaceae > Perlabentimonas. Next base: position 1,645 of record CAZTFJ010000100.1, read on the forward strand.
TCCTACAATAGATATCCTTGGGATCTCTGGGGCTTCTTCGTCTATTTCCTCAATGCTAAAATCTTTCACCACCTCATCAAGAAGATCCCCGGTTCCGCTCCCATTTATCGACGATATGTTAATAGGCTCGCCTAGCCCAAGGTTATAAAACTCGTAAGCATCGAATTGGCGCTGGTGATTATCAACCTTATTTACTACCAGAATTACCTTCTTTTCGGTGCGGCGTAACAGGCTTGCTACTTCTGAGTCCATGTCGGTTATGCCGGTAATAACATCCACAACAAAAAGGATTACGTCGGCCTCATCAATAGCGAGCTTTACCTGTTTCCGAATTTCCTCTTCAAATATATCATCGGAGTTAATTACCCATCCTCCGGTATCGATAACCGAAAAGTCTTTCCCGTTCCAATCGGATTTTCCGTAAATTCGGTCGCGGGTTACCCCTGCTGTTTCATCAACAATTGCTTTGCGCTGGCCAATTAGCCTGTTAAATAGGGTCGATTTGCCCACGTTGGGCCTTCCTACAATTGCTACTATATTTCCCATTACTAATATTCTTATTTTTTGCTGATGTGTTTACAACAACATCCAAGTAAACTCTAAATTCTAATCAATCACCCAATCACCCAATCCTTCATTCATCCAATCATCCAATCATCCAATCACCCAACAATTTCAACCGCTATAATCCTTCAAACATTTATATACTAAACCTACAAGTACCCAAAACGCTTGAGCTTGGCCTCGTCGTTACGCCAGTTGGGGTCAACTTTTACGTATAGTTCGAGGAATACTTTCTTGTCTAAAAATTTCTCGAGCTCTAAACGGGCCTCGGTTCCAACCTTTTTCAAGTTTTTCCCTTGATGCCCAATAATTATCCCTTTTTGCGAGTCGCGGGTAACATAAATCAGCGCTCTAATTCTATCTATGTTTGGCTCTTCGGTGTACTCTTCAATAACCACTTCAACCGAGTAAGGAATTTCCTTTTGATAGGTTGTAAGCACCTTTTCGCGGATAATTTCCGATGCAAAAAACCTTAGCGTTTTGTCGGTTAGCGTATCCTTAGGGAAGAATTCTTGCCCCTCGGGCAAATTTTTTAGGATGTTATTCAGAATAGCATCGAGGTTAAACTTGTGTAGTGCCGATGCGGGAATAATGCTTGCCGAGGGCAGCATACCGTGCCACATCTCAACAAGTTCCTCCAGGTTATTCTGCTGACTAAGGTCAACCTTGTTTATTACAAGTATTATTGGTTTGTTCTGTTTGCTGAGTATATCTAAAAACTCTTGGTTTTTGTTTGGGGTTTCCTGCGTATCGGTAATGTAAAGTACCACATCGGCATCTTCAAGGGCAGTCATTACAAAGCGCATCATCGACTCTTGCAGCTTGTATGCAGGTTTCAGAATGCCGGGGGTGTCGGAATAAACAATCTGAAAATCATCGCCATTAACAATGCCCATAATGCGGTGGCGTGTAGTTTGGGCTTTGCTGGTGATAATTGAGAGCCGCTCGCCAACCAGTGCGTTCATAAGGGTCGATTTGCCAACATTGGGGTTGCCAATAATGTTTACAAAACCAGATTTGTGTGTCATCTTGTTGAATTACAATTTTTTTGGGCTGCAAAGATAGTAAGAATTAGCACCAGTTGGTTACAAATTAGTGCTAATTTATTTTTTGTCACTGCATAGCTAGCTGAAAATTTGTGTAAGATGAGGCTAAGGTAAGGATGTTAGATGTTGCCTGTCTCGTATACCGATAGGTTGACGAGAGATGTTAACTTTAGACTTTCCGACTTCCGACTTTTCGACTTTATGCCTTTATGACTTTCCACTTTTCGACTTTCCCACATTCAGTAATCTTTAGCATTATATCAGACCCATTTAGGTAAAGCTATTTGAGTCTATTTGTTTCACGGCGATGTAACAATGGGGATTTCAACAAAAAATTTGGTGCCCAATCCGGGTGAGGTTTCAAACCAGATGTGTCCTCCAATTCCTTCAATAATTTCTTTGCTAATTGCAAGCCCAAGCCCCATACCTCCCGATTTGGTTGTGAAATTGGGCGTAAAAAGTTTGTCGGCCACCTCGTTTGCTATTCCGGAACCGTTATCTTCAATAATAACCCGCGCTTTTTCTGCACTTTTTATCATCGAAACGTGGATGTGACCGTTGTTTTTGCGTCCAATGGCTTGCACAGCATTCTTAATCAGATTTACGTATACCCGGCTTAGCTGTTCCTTATCGGCATTTACAGTTATTGGTTCGGTTGTAATATCTTTTTCTAGGTTGATGTTGGGGTAGGCCGAGAAAAGGTTGGCTGCATCGTTTACAATGCTGTTAATCTCAACGTTTTTTACTTTACCAACTGGCATCTTGGCAAAGTTAGAAAACTCGGTGGCAATATTGCTAAGCGTATTTATTTGGTCAATAAGCGTATCGGCAAATTTCTCGAACATATTGTCCCAGTCGGGTTGGTTGTTTTGTTTCGCTCTAATTAGGTACTGTAGGTTTAGTTTTATTGGGGTTAGAGGGTTTTTTATTTCATGGGCAATCTGTTTGGCCATCTCGCGCCAAGCGCTTTGGCGTTGGCTTTGGGCAAGTTTATGCGCGCTCTCGGCTAGCTCAACAACCATTCGGTTGTACTCAGTAACAAGCTGGCCTAGCTCGTCGTTTCCGGTATAGCTAATGGTTTCGTTGTGCTTGTCTAGGTTTATTTTGCTTAGTTTTTCGCGAATAAGTTCCAGGGGTTTAGATATTTGGTTGCTTATTGCTATGGCTACAAAAATTGCAAACAGAATAAGAAGTGCGTAAATGTTTACCAGTGCCACTACTACCGAGAATATTTCCTGCATAAATTCGCCCTGCCTAGTAAAATAGGGGAGGTTAAGGTATGCCACCATCTGATTTTGGTTGTTGAATATCGGTGCGTAAGCCGAGAGGTAGCGCATATCTCCAATTTGCTCGGTGTGTATAAGTTTAGGGCTATACTTTGTCGATAGTTCGTAGTACGAGAGGGGGTTCATATCCGTACCAATGAGCTGCCTCTCAAACACCTCGGGGCGCGAAGTGGCCATTAGCTCTCCCGATAGGCTGTATAGGTTGATATCGGATCGGAGAACGTTTGATAGCTTGATAAGGTAATGCGTAAGGTAATCGGTGTAGTCGAAATTAATGGAATTTTCTGTTACCAGATTATCCTCAATATCAACCTTGGCCGAGAGTAGCTTTTCATTCAGGCTATCGTAGTTCTTGCTCTCAAAACTTTTTACGCTGTAGGTTATGGTAACCATCCCAACCATAATAAGCGACAAGAATATTAGTTGAACCATACTGTAGCGAATACGGTTTTTTAGGCTTGGTGCTCTAAAGTTAAAACCCACAGGAATACCACCAAGCAAAAACCAAAGCGTTACAATGAGGTAGAAAAACAGGAATACCCAAGCAAAAGATGCTGTAATGTTAAACAGATTTTCTTTGGGTCGGCTCAGGTACAGCTCAATTTCGCTATCATTGGAGTAAACCATATGGTTAAAATTCCCGTCATCTATAAATGTGTATAAGCTGGTCGAGTCGAGTTGATGGGTATTGTAAAGTGGGTAATCGAAATTGCCAGTTCGGGCAATTAGCTGTCCGTTAAAGTATTTGGCCGACGAGTATTTCGAAAAAATATTGCGCTCAGAAATATTGCCTTCGAGTAGAAGCTCCGGATAGCCAAGCAAGTCGCGGTTGAGCTTCGAATCTAGCTCAAGGTAAATGCAAATTTCCTCACCATCTGGCAGCACGTACTCAATCATACCCAAGTAGCTAATTCTGCCATTCTGGTTGTTAAGGTGGTAAAAGCTGGTTCCCGGAATGCGCATGCCAAATTCGTTGAGCATTTGCTCAAAAAAGTTGTAGCACCCAAAAACCTCACCAGTGTTTTCTATGTAGATGTTCGATGAGCTAAGGCATATGGTAATTTGAAAGTCATATTTTTCAAGATAGCTATTTAGGTAGTTTTCGTTAAGGTGTTCATATAGCTTATCCTCTTGGGTAGCAATGTTATCGAGGTAGTACAAGATGTCTTGATCTGAGTACATTTTGCGGGTAATCTGCGGGAATATCACCTCGGCAATGGGGTCGCGCTCATTAGCCATATTGATAGCCAGAATCTTGCGAATTTCTTTGTCCTTTTCACCAGAATTATTCGATACTAGAATTACCGTGTAGGCCGACAGCAATAAGATTAGCCAAAGGAAAAGGTTGGCGTTTATAAGTTTGCTCGATTTGCCATACAGATGCAGCAATAATGCAACTCCAATTAATATCGCTAAGCCAGCATAGGATGGCACTTCTAGGGTGAAACTAGTTAGTGTAAAACCAATAAGAACAGAGAATAACCCGCTAGCACCCCTTGTTTTTTTTGAGAAAACCTTGAACTTTTGAATGGTTGCATGAGCACAAAGTATAGCGCCAACATACCAGAGCGAAATAACAAAGTAGGCTAGCACGCTATATACCGAGAGATTGAAGATTCTATATGTTTCAAGCGTAATGGTTGAATTGTGAACCAGTACTGCTATTAAACTATCGATTGAAAGCAGAATTGTGCTGGCTGTGATGGCAAAAAGAATACCCGCTGCCAGTCCTCGCTTATTCTTCTTGGGCTCTTCAATCCGTGCTGAGCGATATGCATAAACAATGATAGCAAATATGGCTATTGTGTTGATAATTAAATCGCCTAACGATGGGGAGAGCCACGAGTAAGCAAAAATTTCGGGATTGAAAAGTTCCCAGCTACCCCGAGGAACTACTTGCCAGTAAAGGAGAAGTAGCCTAACGCTCCCCATAGTGGTTATTAAAAGAGGAATGCTGAGCCACCTCCTTTTCCAAAAAGTGGGCAGCCAGAATAATCCATAAATAGAAGCCAGCAGCAAAGCAATGGCAATGTGGAATAAAAGTGCTATTAAATTTTCTGCCTCAGTATCAATATCACGTGGAATATAGTTGAGGAAAAAAATGGGCGAGGGGCCAAAAAGACTAACAGGAAAGGAACCCTGAGCAGGGGTAGGCGAAATTGTGTACCCATCGAGAAAGCTAATTGAGGGATGAAACTTATCTTGCAAAAATTGATTTTGATATGGATAGCTGTATCGGAGTTTAACCAAAAGCAACCCTTTAATATCTTCACGGGCAATCCAGTACGTTAGGCACCAGGTGTTCTGAATTTTTACCAGCTTATTTGATAGTTCCTGAACCTGACCAACCTCCATATTCTCTGACCAGAATTCCAGCGTATTGTCTCTGAATAGAAAAATTGCCAAGCCTTGTTCTTTCAGCGTTTCCCATTTCTCGTTTTTTAAAACGCCAAATGCACTAATAAAACCGTTGTCGTATGTTTCGTTCATTAAATCTTTGGTTATCTGTATCCCCACGTTGGTGCGCTCCATAATCACATTTTTAGCGCGGGCAATTTGAGGAGGGTTGGCTAATTTGCTTGTGATTATACGTGATGCAAAAGGCATTACAGCAAAAGATGCTAACGATAGCACCAGCGTAACTATAACAATTATTCGGATGTTCCTATTGCTCACAATTATTTTTTTTGATTTTAAAGACTTGCTTGCCTATTAGGACTGGCAGTTCGTAGCAAAAATCGAACCGAAATAGGTTAGATATGGTGGTAGGGTTCCCCTTTTAGTATGGTCATAGCCCTATATATTTGCTCAGCCAGTATAAGCCTTATCATTTGATGCGAAAAAGTGAGTTGCGACAAAGCCATTATTTCATGCACTTGTTGTTTTACTGTTGGAGTTACTCCATAAGCTCCGCCAATAACAAAAATCAACTCTTTCAGTCCGCTTATCATTTTGTTTTCTATAGTATTCGAAAGCTCAACTGAGGTGCATTCTTTGCCATTCTCATCAAGTAGAATAATATGAGCGCCCGAAGCAAAAGCGTTAATTAGCAGCTCCTCTTCCTTTTGCATTAGCTGTTGTGGGCTTAGGTTTTTGCTGTTTCTAACATCAGGAATTATCTGAACATCAACCTTTATGTATCGCTTTAGCCTTTTAAGATACTCATCAATTCCTTGGCCAACAAAGTTTTTATCTGTTTTGCCTATGGCTAAGATTGTAATCTTCACATTTAAATGATTTAATTTTCTGTGTTTTGGTAAAAATACAATTTATAAGCATGTTTTGTATGTAACTCTTTTGTTTTTTAGTATTCAGTACACTTTACCTTGTAGTTGTGCTATTTATTGCTTGTAAAGGTTGATTGTTGATAATTTTTTCGCTAATTTTACAAATAAACGAAACAAAAGCGTATTATTTCCATAAACATTTAGGCTGATAATATTTGGTGTTTACTTTTGTTCCACATTTGCCCCAATTAGATTACATAGGGGCATACTATTTGATGCATTAGGCGTTTGAACAAACAGATGCTAGTTAATAGGTAAATAATTAAAACGATATGAAAAACAGAATGGTAGCCCTAATTGCTATAGTATTAACTACTGTAGTTTTTAGTGGTTTTTTACCCCAAGGATCAACAGATAGCTTTGTAGATACAATTGCAACAACTTTAAAGAATGGCGATTCTGGAGCTCTAGCCAAGCACTTAAATCCAACAATTGAGTTAGAATTGCTAGGCGAGGAAAATATATACAGCCGTTCACAGGCAGAGCTGTTGCTCAAGGATTTTTTCTCTCGCAATAAGCCCACCTCTTTTAAGGTTAACCACCAAGGTAACAAGGGAAATACTAGTTTTGCCATTGGTACACTAACTACCCAAACGGGAAGTTACCGCGTGTCTATATTTATAAAAACCGACCAAAGTAAGCTTCTCATCCATCAGCTTCGCATTGAGAAGAGTTGATAGGGACTGCATTTTTTACTACTTTCGCAATGTAATTTCAAATTTTTTCAGTGTGATGTCGCTCGAAGACAAATTGATAGATATTGCCATTGCCGAAGATATTGGCGATGGCGATCACTCGTCCTTATCATGCATCCCCGCAGA
>CAZTFJ010000101.1:0-1547 GCA_964612255.1 uncultured Rikenellaceae bacterium
TATGTATCTCATCAATAAAGAGAATAACATCTTGGGTTTTTGACAGCTCGTTAACAATGGCCTTCATCCTCTCCTCGAATTGACCTCGATATTTGGTTCCAGCAACTATCGATGCCAAATCGAGAGTAACTACTCGTTTATTGAACAACACCCTTGATACCTTACGTTTGGCAATTCGCATGGCTAACCCTTCGGCAATAGCCGATTTTCCAACTCCGGGTTCGCCAATCAGAATTGGGTTGTTCTTTTTACGGCGGCTCAATATCTGAGCTATTCGTTCAATCTCCTTTTCACGACCAACAATGGGGTCGAGCCTGTTTTCCTCAGCGGCTTTAGTCAAGTCAATCCCAAAGTTGTCAAGTACTGGCGTATCGCTAGTTGGTTTCCCTGGAGTAGGTTGGGGTGGACGTTGTGCACCTCCAAACGAACGCTCATCATCCTCATCAGAGAATTCGGCTTTGGCTTCAATAATTTCTGGTTTCATTTCAGCTTTTACTGTAAAGTAATCAATATTTTTCTCGTCAAGCATTTGGGTCACAATGCTCTGCTCGTCTTTTAGTATGGCTAACAATAGGTGTCCAGTGTTAATGGTTTCGGTTTTAAGCTCGCGGGCAACCAGCGTAACCAGCTTAAGCACCCTCTCGGCCGATTTGAAAAGTGGAAGGCTATCGGGGTCGGATATGGGCGACTTAGATTCTTCGCTTCGAATCTTATTTTCGACTAAACCCTTGGCCTCGGAAAGGTTTACGCCCAACTCAAGCAAGATATTTACTGCCATACCCTCGCCATCTCGCAGAATGCCCAGAAAAAGATGCTCAGTGCTAATGCTTGAATTGCCAAGTCTTACGGCTTCTTCACGGCTATAACTCAGAACTTCTTTAATTTTGTTTGAAAATTTATAATCCATCTCTTATGTGTCTTTTTTCCGATACTAAAGTAATACAGTATAACAGAATTACCAACTCTATGTTCTGCATTTAGGCTAACAATTTTAAGTTTTTTAAGACTAACAATACGTCTTGCATTTACTAATTTTTTGAATGTGTTGTGTTTCAGTATGCTGGTTTATATCCTATCATTACTCCAATAAAAACAGAACCCAAATATCCTTGAAAAACTGTTGATAAATAGTAAAGTTGGGGTGCTAATAAATGATATTAAATTGGTAAATTAGCAGGTTTTTAAAAAGAGAGCAATTAAACCGTTTTAATGTTGAAACACTTAGTATAAATGACTGGAGAAGATAAAATTAAAGTAGTAAACATTGAGGAGGAGATGAAGACAGCCTACATTGACTATTCAATGTCGGTTATTGTATCACGCGCCTTGCCCGATGTTAGGGATGGATTAAAACCAGTTCATCGTCGTGTGCTTTTTGGGATGTCGGGATTAGGCCTTGTGCCAGGTAAACCCTATATATTCGCTGCCATTTTGTGAAGTTTGTGGTAGGCATATTTCTCAATCAGTTTCATGCGTTGTGGGACAAAGGTAATCAATTGTAAAAAAAAACAGACAGGATAAAAAAGATTTCATAAAACGGAATTCCT
>CAZTFJ010000101.1:1557-8627 GCA_964612255.1 uncultured Rikenellaceae bacterium
GGATTAGGTAAATACCACCCCCATGGCGATTCATCGGTTTACGATGCAATGGTAAGAATGGCTCAGGTTTGGTCCTTACGCTATCCACTGGTGGAGGGGCAAGGTAACTTTGGATCAATTGATGGCGATAGCCCAGCAGCAATGCGTTATACCGAAGCTCGCCTACAAAAAATTTCGGAAGATGTGTTGGCCGATATGGACAAGAACACGGTTGATTTCAGGCTCAACTTCGACGATTCGCTTGAGGAACCTACTGTGCTTCCAACTCGAATTCCTTTGCTACTTGTAAATGGCACATCAGGTATTGCTGTGGGTATGGCCACCAATATGCCACCCCACAACTTGTCGGAAGTTGTTGATGCCACATGTGCGTATATCGATGATAAAAATATAGATATTGAAGACCTAATAAAATATCTTCATGGTCCCGATTTTCCTACAGGTGGTATTATATATGGTATCCAAGGAATAAAAGATGCCTATCGAACGGGCAGAGGTAGAGTAGTTATTCGCTCAAAAACAGAGATTGAGCAAACCGAATCGGGACGGGCAAAAATTATAGTTACCGAAACCCCATATATGGTTAATAAGGCGGATATGATTAAGAAGATAGCCGACCTTATTAATGAGAAAAAGATAGAGGGTATTAGCTATATTAACGATGAGTCGGATAGGAATGGGACACGTGTTGTAATTATACTAAAAAAAGATGCGGTGGCCAATGTTGTCTTAAACAACTTGTTTAAGCAATCGCAGCTGCAGTCAACATTTTCAACTAACAACATAGCGTTGGTTGATGGCCGTCCTAAGATGCTTAACCTAAAGGATATTATCAGGCTATTTGTTGACCATCGCCATGATGTTATAATCCGCCGTACAAAGTTTGAACTAGAACAAGCTCAGAAAAGGGCACACATTCTTGAGGGCTTACTTATTGCAATTGATAATATTGATGAGGTTATCAGCATAATAAGAGGTGCACAAACACCTGACGAAGCTCGTATAAAGCTGATGGAGCGTTTTGAACTTTCCGATGTTCAAGCACGGGCAATTATCGATATGCGCTTACGAAGCCTAACTGGACTCGAACGCGACAAGGTGAAAGAAGAGCATGCCGAGCTGCTAAAACTTATCGATTACCTCAATCAGGTGCTTAGCGATGAATCACTTCAAATGAAGATTATTAAAGAGGAACTTCTTGAAGTAAAAGCTAAATATGGCGATGCCCGCAGAACAGAAATTGTTCCCGATGCAGGTGAGTTTAACCCCGAAGATTTTTATGCCGATGAGGATGTGGTAATAACCATTTCACACCTAGGCTATATAAAGCGCACACCGCTTACCGAATACAGATTGCAAGCAAGGGGAGGAGTTGGAACAAAAGGTGTTGCCGCTCGCGATGAAGATTTTATCGAGCACCTTTTTGTAGCATCAATGCACAACACTATGCTCTTCTTCACCGAAAAGGGTAAATGTTTCTGGCTGAAAGTCTACGAAATTCCAGAAGGAACAAAATCATCGAAGGGTAGGGCTATTCAGAACCTTATCAACATCGAGCCCGAGGATAACGTTAAGGCTTATCTTAATGTAAAAACTCTGAATGACCCAGAATATGTGAGTAATAATTTCATCATTTTGGGTACAAAGAAGGGCATAATCAAGAAAACCTCACTTGAAGCTTATAGCCGTCCACGACAAAATGGAGTGTTAGCCATTACGGTTAAAGATGGTGACCAGCTACTAGAAGCATGCCTAACCGATGGCAACTGCCAAATGATGCTTGCCGCACGAAATGGGAAAGCCATTAAGTTTCCCGAGAGCCTGGTACGCCCAATTGGTCGAACTGGAGCTGGGGTTCGAGGGATATCTATAACCCCCGACGACGAGGTAATTGGCATGGTTTGTGTTAATAAAGATGTAGATGTTGATATACTGGTTGTTTCGGAAAAAGGTTATGGTAAACGCTCAAGTTTTGACGATTATAGAGTTACAAATAGAGGCGGAAAAGGTGTAAAAACCATCAACATAACAGAAAAAACAGGTAAACTAATTGCTGTTAAGGCTGCTTCGGATAACCATGATCTAATGATCATAAACAAAAGCGGTATAACCATAAGATTAGCCGTTTCCGCTGTACGTGTAGCAGGTAGAGCAACGCAGGGCGTTAAGCTAATAAATCTTAGAAATGGCGATACTATAGCTGCGGTAACAAAGGTTGATGCAGCTGCTGAAGAGGAGCAATTAGACAATATTTCTGAAAGTATTACCGACGAAAATCTTAATGAACAAGAATAGCAATACAGAAAAACCAAACTAATTATTAATTATAATCAAAGCATGATGAAACGTATAATTTTATTTATGTCGGCCATGATATTGGCCTCATCTCTAATGGCACAAACCTCAAAGCAGGTTAATTATGGTTCGTTAGAGAAAAAGATAGAGAAGAGCAAGAGCGATCTTGAGCACGAAAAGCGTAAGACCAAGTACAAAACTTGGATTAAGCATGGTGAACTTATGCTCGAAGTATTTGATGCAATGACCCTTAGCGCATCAACAGGTATGGCAAAATCAGAGTTCGATATCATTGTTGGAACTCCAAAAGCTCAAAGCGAAAAAGATGTAGAAGGCCAAACTGTTGTTGAATATCAGATGGAAAGGACCAACTTCTACTTTATCGACAACCTGCTTGAATACTGGAAATATACAAATGAGCTAATTGAAGAACCTCTTGATATAGCCTATAATAGCTTTTTGAAATCTCAAGAACTCGATGAGAAAGGACGAGCAGACAAAAGCCTTACCGAAAATTTGACTAAACTTAAGTATAACTATATTTCCGAAGGTACAGTAAATTATGCTATGAAGAATTACGCTAAATCGTCGGAATATTTTGAGAAAGCAGTTCAAATTGGTGAGCATAAGCTAGTGAATTATGTTGATACAATGGTGGTATACTATGCTGGCCTTTCTGCACAAGTTGCTGGTAATTTTGAGAAAGCAATTGAGCTATACAAAAAAGCATTAGAGTACAAGTATGAAAACGATGGGAATATTTACTACAATATTTTTGAGGCATTTACCAAGTTGAAAAGGGGAGAAGAAGGGCTAGAGTACTTGCAAAAAGGTTTTGTTGCATACCCCAAGAACCAGAATATTCTTTATGGTATGATTGATTTCTATATACAGAAAGACGAGAATCCCGAATTAGTTCTTGATTATATCAATAAAGCAATAGAAACCACACCAAACGAACCATCTCTGCATTTTGCAGCTGGTACATTACACGATAAACTTGAAAATTTTGACGCAGCAGAAGCAGCATACAAGAAAGCTATTGAGATAAAGCCCGATTTCTTTGATGCACTTTATAACCTTGGAGCTTTGTATTTCAACGCTGGAGTAAAATTACTTGAAGAAGCTAATACAATTCCTGCAAACGAGATTGAAAAGTACGATGAGGTTGTTGCAAAAGCAAACGAGGAGTTTAAAAAAAGCATAGAACCTATGGAGAAAGCTTACAAGGCTGATAATACAAACTTTGCTGTAATTGAAACCCTTCGTAATTTATATTTCCGCTATAGAAACCAAGAAGAGGCTTTCCAAAAAAAGTATGATGAGATGAATGAAATCTATCAGAGTATGAAAGAGTAAACCGAATTACTTCTTTTTACCTTATAAAAGGCTGGCTGAAAAGTCAGCCTTTTTTTGTGCGATGGAATAAGGATTTGGCACACTATACTCAAAAATTGATTATGTGTGGTATTACCTGTAATTTAGATAGCCATATTTTAGTTATGCGTGTGTGTCCAACCAAAATATAAATACTTTAAAGGCTAAAAAGCAAACAGCTTTTCCCAATAATTCCAAGCTGATTATTCCCATCAGAAATGGCTAAAACACCCCAAAAAAAATGATAAGTTATTGTTTCAAAACATAATTAAAGTTGGCATTTATAAAAAAATTGATACATTTGTAATACAGATGTCGAAATGCAAAAATTCACATCAATTGGTTATTGTGATTTATTAAGAATTCACTAGTAAATATTACAACACACAGTGGTACAAAAAGAGAATATCCTAGCACATTTTGGTCCATTAAGTTACGAGGAAATAGGATTTTTACTTAATAGGATGTCAGCTTATGTTGACAAGCAAGGCATGTCAATCACCACAAAGAAAAAGGTGTATTCCGCAATGGTTGAAAGCCTTGAAAATATATACAAGCACCAGGATATTATAAGCAGTAATACCGAATTTCAGCCACGCTTTTCTCTCTATTTAGATGATAACGAATTCTCTCTATTTGCCTCAAACAGCCTCCTTAGTAATAAGGTAGAATCGTTAAAAGAAAAACTAGACAAGGTGAACTCCCTTAATAAACAGGGGTTGAAAGAGTTGTATAAACTAACCATACTAAGTGGAGATATTTCGCCTAAAGGAGGAGCCGGGCTAGGTATTATTAATATTGCTAAAGTTTCTGAAAGTAAGATAATCTATAAGTTTGAGACTGCCAACAAGGAGTACTCTTACTTTACCCTTAATGTATTAATATCTAGATAAACATAAAAACTCAACGTGCTATGGATGCCCTATACATAGAGCCTACCGAATTTACACCCAGGATTCATTTCAACCCGGAGAATAGCAACTTTGAGATATCAGGCTTTTCGCGTCCCGAAAATGTTATCGGATTTTATAAGCCCATACTTAAATGGCTTGAAGAATACGGGGATAATGTTTTAAGCCAAAATACTGATTTTAACAAACGGTTGCTTACTCTTAACATGAAAATGACCTATTTCAATTCAGCTTCATCAAAGTTTTTACTGGATGTAATGCTTGAATTCATGAAATTCATGTCAAATGGTTATGAGGTAGAGGTGAATTGGTATTACGAGGAAGGTGATGATGAAATCTTAGAATCGGGCGAAGAGATTTCCGATATGCTTGGATACAACTTTAATTTTATCCCATACGTTCCCTAAAATTAACCCTGAAACCACAACTTTAAAGAGCCTCTGTTATAGGGGCTCTTTTTTTGAAACTTGTTGGGGGAGTATAAAAACAGATTGTATCATTTAATGGCAATACTATAAATAGTAGTATGTCTTAATTTACTTTATTTAACATAATGTTAATTATATGACTTTTCCTACAAAATAAAATTATTTGAAATCATTAATCTTATTTCATTCTTTGTGTTTTAGTACTTGAAAATAACTATTTTTGAAGCACAGAAAATATCTGTTTTAGCAGTGTTGAATTGAGTTGTAGATTAAAATTTTTAATGTATTAATGCATAATAAATTTTTGAATATTTATGATTAAGAAGAAACTGGTAGTTAACTTTAAGAACCTAACCCCCGAGCTATTGGCATTGGTAAAAAAGAAATACCCCAATGGTTATAACGATCACGTTATTAAGGTAACCAAGCCAAACAATGAGTTCTTTTATGCCATCACTCTCGATACTGAGGAAGCAAGCTATCTTATCAAGGTAAACGTTAAGATTGACACCAAGCCCAAAGATGATGATGATGAAAAGGGATTCTTTAGCGATTCGGATAGTATCGGTACTGATAATGATACATTCCCCGATGATATCGAGGATGATCAGGATGACAACTATTCTGACGATGACGATGAATAAGTCTCTTGCAGAGTAAATTACCAATCTAGCTACCTATTAACCTGGCATTTTTGGCCGGGTTTTCTTTTTAATGCAAATAATGTTGAAATACGGCTCAAATTTATGTTAAATAAGAACTCGGCAGCCTATTCATTTTAACCTTAGATCTGGGATTCCCTTTGTAATACCATTAACAACTAAAACTATTTCATTTCCTTTTAGCCTAATTTCATTAGGAATATTAACCACAATATGGTTATTGAAAACATCAGCAACTGTTACCAAACGGATATCTTCCTCATTAGATACAACCGGCTGATCTATCAAATTAAACGAATATTCGTCTCCAATTCTATACTTCGGATGCAAGGGCTCCAGATATACCTTCCCCGTACAGCTTACCTTGTCAACAATACATTCAACTGGTTTTCCTGGCTCAATTCCATAGTGCTCGTAGGGCTTAGTTTCAATCATAAGCCTCCTACCCGACTTATGTCTAAGTAAGAAAAAAATCCCCTCATCGGGGATTTCAACTGTTTTTAAAACCTGAAAAGTGTAAACCTCTCCTTCCTTTAACTTCATCAAAAATAAATAGTTAGGTGAGTTTATTTTAATAACCTGTTGCATATACGCTTAGCTAGTGCTGGCCCTTCATAAATAAAGCCTGTATAAAGCTGAATTAAGCTTGCACCTGCATTTAATTTATCAAGAGCATCTTCCTCTGACATGATACCCCCCACCCCAATAATGGGCATTTTTCCGTTGGTTTTACTGTGGATATAGCGGATTACCTCTGTTGATCTATCGCGAATTGGAGCACCGCTTAATCCTCCGTTTCCAATACGTTCAATCAAATCTGTATCAGATTGCAAGTCCTCGCGCGAGGTGGATGTGTTTGTGGCAACAAATCCATCTATTTTAAGCTCTTCGGCTATCTCAATATTGCTGTCGAGCATCTCTGGAGATAAATCGGGCGATACCTTCAGAAGAATGGGCTTGTAATTAGGTTCGCTTGCACGGTGCTCTGTTAGCGCCTTAAGTATGGCTCTTAGGCTCTCTGTATCCTGTAATGCCCTTAAGTCTTTCACATTTGGGCAGCTAACATTCACAACAAAATAATCTACGTGATGATAAAGCTCGGTGAAGCATTTCAAATAATCGGCAACAGCATCGGTATTGGAGGTGAGAGTGTTTTTGCCTATATTACCGCCCACTATCACCTTTGCATTTTGCTTGCGCTGCAGATTGCTCTTTGCATTGGCAACCCCCTTATTATTAAACCCCATCCGGTTTATTAATGCACGGTCGGATTTTAGCCTAAAAGAGCGCGGTTTAGGATTCCCGGGCTGAGGCTTTGGTGTTACTGTTCCAATCTCAATAAAGCCAAAGCCAAAGGCATCAAAACTATTGAAAAGCTCAGCATTCTTGTCGAACCC
>CAZTFJ010000102.1:0-8603 GCA_964612255.1 uncultured Rikenellaceae bacterium
GGCCAGAAAATTCAAATAAGAGAGGGTAGTGCCGCTCGCAATTTCGAATCTCTTTCACCGCTGATTTCTAAATACTCAAAATCAGTTATGTTTTGTACCGATGACTGTCACCCCGATTATTTGGAAAGGGGACATATGAATAAAATTGTATCGCGTGCAATTGCAAAGGGGTACGATTTGTTTGACGTGCTAACCGTTGCAACAGAAAATCCTGTGAACCATTATGGACTTCCCATTGGCCAGCTAAGTGTTGGCGACACAGCAGATTTTATTGTTGTAGATAATTTGGTGAGTTTTAATGTAAGCGAAACCTACATTGGAGGAGTTAAAGTGTATGGAGATAACAAAGTTCTGTTCGAAAAAGTAGAGGAATATCCCCCTCAATTTACCTTTAGAGATACAGCTCCGAATTCCAATTCAATAAAAGTAGTAGCAACCTCAAACACTATGAATGTTATTGAGGCCATTCCTGGCGAATTGCTTACTAATTGGAAAACGGTTAATGTAGCTCCTAAAACAGAAATTGAGTCTGACGCCAATAAAGATATCTTAAAAATTGTTTTACTCGATAGATACGAAAACACATCACCAGTTGTTGGTTTTATTACAGGGTTTGGCCTAAAATCAGGAGCCATTGCTGCAAGTATTGCCCACGATAGCCACCATATTATTTCTGTTGGCGTAGACGATATATCAATAGTAAAAGCGCTAGAATGGATTGTAGGTAATAAGGGAGGCATTTGTTTTGCTTCGCAAAATAGTGTTAGCGGAATAGAATTACCCTATTATGGCCTAATGACAAATGATTCTGGAGAACAAATTAGTATTAAATATCAAGAATTAAACAAACAAATTAATAATGCAGGTTGTAAAATAAATGCTCCTTTTATGACAGCCTCGTTTATGGCGCTTACTGTTATTCCAAATCTTAAAATTAATCACAATGGTTTGTTCGACGTTACTAAATTTCAGAACGTACCTCTTTTCGAGTAATTATAAATAGCTACTATTGAAAGTGTTTATATTAGCTAACTAAATAATACATTTATACAAAATAAACAGCTGTACATTTATTTCATATATTTTTTAAGGAGAAAAGGGTTTTATAACCCTTTTTTTCAATTTTATTGGTACTTAATAATATGTATTATTGTATTGCCGTAATAAATTTTAGAATATTTTTGGAGACAATTAGGAGTTAATTATATAAATATGTTTTAAAGTTGGATATACCCACACAAATACTACAGTTCTTGCCAAACAAGCCAGGCGTGTACCAGTTTCTAAATAAAAAGAACGAGGTAATTTATGTTGGCAAAGCAAAAGATTTAAAAAAACGTGTGTCGTCGTATTTCAACAAATCAAGGTACGATAGTGCTAAAGTGCGAGTGTTAGTTTCGAAAGTAAACGACATTAAGCATATTATTGTCGATACCGAAAGCGACGCTCTGCTTCTAGAGAATAATCTTATTAAAAAGATTAAGCCAAAGTACAATGTCCTTTTAAAAGATGATAAAACCTACCCGTGGATTTGTATAAAGAATGAACCCTATCCGCGAGTGTTTTCAACAAGGAGAGTTGAGCATGATGGAAGCAGATATTTTGGACCCTACACCTCGGGAGTGCTGCTAAAAACTATACTCGATTTAATAAAATCGTTATACCCATTACGAAATTGCAACCTTGCATTAACTCAAAGCAATATTCAATGTGGAAAATTTAAACCATGCTTAGAGTATCAAATTGGTAATTGTTTAGCACCGTGCGTAGGATACCAGACCGAAGAAAATTATCGCGAAAACATTATTTCAATTGTTGAAATACTGAATGGTAACATACAAACTGTTAAGCAGATATTAAATAAAAATATGAAAATGTATGCTGCTGACTATAATTTTGAAATGGCGCAGCAATACAAAGAAAAATTAGCCGCACTTGAGCGCTTTCAAACCAAATCAACAATTGTTAATCCAAAGCTCAGCGATTTAGACGTATTCTCATTGGTTGAAGAGCAAAATGTTGCCTGCGTTAACTTCATGCGCATTGTGCAGGGATCAGTGGTACAATCGCATAATCTTGAAATGAAAAGAGGATTAGACGAGGCTTCATCGGATTTACTTTCGCTTGCAATAACAGAAATTCGTCAGCGTACCAACAGCCAATCCAAAGAAATTATTGTACCTTTTGTTCCCGATTATTTGCTTAGCAATTGCAAATATACTGTTCCGCATAGGGGCGATAAGCTAAAAATACTAGACTTATCGCGTCGTAATGCTAAAGCATTTTTAATGGAACGAAAGGCAAAACTTGAAAAACGCGATGGTGAAAACCGCAAAATGAGAATACTTAAAACCATACAAACCGATTTTAAAACGCAAAGTTTACCACATCATATCGAATGTTTCGATAATTCTAACTTGCAAGGCACAAATCCTGTGTCGGCATGTGTAGTGTTTAAGGATGGAAAGCCAGCCAAAAGTGAGTATCGAATCTTCAATATTAAAACAGTTGAGGGACCAGACGATTTTGCCTCGATGGCAGAAGTTATAACTCGAAGATATTCGCGCTTGCTAAACGAAAACCAGCCATTACCCCAGCTTATTGTTATCGACGGTGGCAAGGGCCAACTTAGCGCAGCATACCTAGCCCTAAAAAACTTGGGTATTAGCAATAAGCTTTCTATAGTTGGTATTGCCAAGCGGTTAGAAGAGATTTACTTTCCTGGCGACCCCTACCCATTGTACCTTGATAAGAACTCGGAATCCCTCAGAGTTATCCAACATGCACGAAATGAGGCACATCGTTTTAGTATTACGCATCATAGACAGCGGCGTTCAAAGAATGCAAATACATCACAACTAACAGATATACAGGGAGTTGGGCAAAAAACCATTGAGTTACTCTTTAAAAAATATAAAAGTATTTCGGGTATAGCCCAAGCATCGCTAAATGATTTGACTGAAGATATTGGCCAAAAAAGGGCAACATTGGTATTTAATCATTTTAATTCCATTAATAATGAGCAGCAAGAGACAAAAAATCAATAGGTAATCAAACATTTCTTATCACACATTCGTTTAATATTAATTGTAACTTGCAATTAATATTACGCCCAAAATCGCAAATAACCATGAAGTTTTTAAAGTTTGCCATAGTACTAGTAAGCTTTGCAAATTTTGCCAATGCGCAAGATTTTAAAATCCCTTTGCAAGATTTTAATAATAAAAGGCCTACTCAGCAACAACAAGTTCATACAGACATTAATACTATTAGAATGTCTTTTGCACTCGATGCGCTTTATGGTAATGCTATCAGTCAAAAAGATTACGGAAAGTTTGTTGATTTGTATTTCGGAAAAGGCTATACCAATGCCCAAATTGGTGAACCTAAGCTACCCGTTTTTAAGAGACTGATTCAGATACCCAACAATGCACAGGTAAGCGTAAAAATTAATGGTTTTACCCAATCGGAAATGGCATTATCCGATTTTGGCATCGAAAACCCAATCTATCCAAACCAGCCATCGGTACGCAAAGATAAGGATTCCAATACTCTTCCTTTCTTTTTCAAAGAGCTTGCCTATGGCAACACGCCTTTCCTAAGCGAACCCAAGGTTAGCGTTACCGATTTAGGAACGTTACGAGGTGTTCGAATTGCATTACTTCAGGTTAATCCTGTGCAGTACAATGGGGCAACTAACAGAATAAAGATTTTTAATAATATTGATGTTGAAGTGATAGCTACAGGCGGAAGTGTAGAAACAGAGAATGCCATTAGAGCCCGAACCTATTCACCATATTTCGATCCAATTTTTAATGCGTTAGCAAATCCTTATACCAAAGGAGTTTACGAGGATCATCCCGATTTAACAAAATATCCTGTTAAAATGCAGATAGTTAGCCCTAGGGAATTTGAACAAACACTTCAACCATTTATTCAATGGAAAACCCAGAAAGGCTTTACTGTTGATGTTGCTTATACCGACCAAATTGGTGAAACTGCCGAGAGTATAAAATCATTTATTCATGGGCAGTATAACACAGGTTTAACTGAAGATGTAGCTCCAACTTTTCTTGTGTTGGTTGGTGATGTAGACCAAATGCCCGCTTCAGCAACTGGTTCAGAATCGAAGCGGCTTACCGATTTGTATTATGCCAGTGTAGATGGCGACCAGTTTCCCGAAATGTACTACGGACGCTTATCTGCAGAAACTGATGAAGAGCTTGAGAATATAATTAGTAAGATAATTTATTACGAAAAGTACCAATTTACCAACCCTACCTATTTAGATAATGCCACCTTTATTGCTGGAGTTGATGCCACATGGAATCCAAAAGTAGGACAACCAACGGTTAAGTATGCTACCCAAAACTATTTTAACTCAGCCAATCAGTTTAATACTGTTTGGGGTTATGGAGTTGATAACGATCCCAATAATCCTAATAACAGCGCTGGATACAGTGGATGTTATGATACAGAACGACTTTCGGTTTCGCTAATAAATTACACGGCACACTGTAGCCAAACCACATGGTCCGATCCGGAGTTAGATGCAAATACAATTCAGGATGCAACCAGTACTGGGATGTATCCTCTTGCCATAGGAAATTGTTGTACATCAGCCGATTTCGGATATTCTTACGGTGTGTCAATAGGCGAAAGTTGGATACGAGCAAAGGATAAAGGAGCAGTAACCTATATTGGTTCCTCGCCAAATACATATTGGTACGAAGATTTTTACTGGTCTGTTGGTGCTTTTCCAATACAAGATTTTGACTCGGGATATGTGCCCAGCTTCGAGGAGTCGTCTTTTGGAGCCCTCGATGCACCATTCCATACAAGTTATGTAAGTGCTTCGGGTTTACATTTTATAGGTAATTTAGCGGTTACCGAAGCGCATTTACAAAGTTACGATACTCATTCATCGCCACTTTACTACTGGCAGGCATACAATGTGCTTGGTGATCCTTCGTTAGTTCCATTTCTTACCCAGGCCGACCCAAATACAGTTTCTCATACCGAATCTATTGAGATTGGTGAAGGTACATATCGGGTAATGGCATTGCCAGGATCGTATGTTGCCATTAGTATGGATAATACTTTACACGGTGCAGCTTTGGTTCCAGCTACAGGAGTGGTTGATGTTCCCATTGAACCAATTAGCGATTGGGGCGATGTAAATATTGTTGTAACTAGACCTCAAACCCAACCTTATCTTGCAACGGTTCCGGCTATTAAAGAGGGTGAGCCGTTTATTACGCTTACATCAGTTACCATTAACGATGAAAATGGAAATGCCAACGGAATGGCCGATTATGGAGAAGTGTTTTCTGTAGATGTTGAACTAAAAAACGTGGGCGATGTAGCCACTGCTGGTGGTTTAACATTATCGTTAACAGGTACCGACCCGTCTTTTACTTTAACATCTAGTTCAACAATAAGTATTAATTCCATTGATGCAAAGCAAAGTATAATAGTTGAAGATGCATTTACATTTGCTCTATCAAATTCGGTAACCGACCAATATAAAACAGAGTTTAGCCTTAAAGCCAATGACGAGCTAGGCGAGTGGATTTCAACATTTGAATTAACGGCATTGGCACCCAAATTAGAACTTGCTGATGTAGAGTTACTCAACGTAAACCAAGATAATATAGATTTTTTAAATTCAGGAGAAGCAGCTAGCCTGAAAGTTTTTATTGAGAATATTGGTAATTCATCATCAAAAACAGTGCTTGCTACCTTGCAAAACACTTCAGGTAATGTAGATATACTTACTGAAAGTAGGAGTGTTAACACTATACAACCACAGCAAATTATTAGTTTTACTTATCCTATTAAAGCAGCTTCGGAAGTACCTCTCGAAACCATAGAATTGTTATTATTATCAGTACAATCGGGAGTTTACGGATTCGACTCTACCACAAATGTTATGGTGGGTAAGTATCCCGAATTTTTAATGGGGCAAACCGATTCTGTTAAAACCAGCTTACTTCGTTTTTACGACTCTGGAGGCGAAAACCAAAACTATTCCGATAACGAGGACTATACTGTTACCTTTTACCCCGAGGGAGAGGAGGGCGAAAAAATTTCTGTTGAGTTTGTTTATGCCATTATTGAAGGTTCCGATTCCGATCCCTACGATAAGCTTTATGCATACGATGGTATAAATACCGATGCACCTCACTTTACAGGAAGCCCGTTTAGCAATAGCGAAGGTTTAAATATTGGGACCTTAACTGCTACAAATGAGTACGGTGCAATTACATTTCAATTTACTTCGGATTATAGCGTTACAGAAAAAGGGTGGGAGGCCATAGTTCGTAGCATAATACCTGAATATACCGCTACTTTTAATGTAAATAATAGCAAGGATGAGAAAGTCGAAAATGCTACAATTACAATCGATGGCTTAGGTAAGTCGTTAACTACAGACCAAAGCGGACAAGCAACAGTTACGCTAGGAAATGGCGATTATTCTTATACCGTTAATGCAAATAGCTATAATGCTTACACATCTACATTTCAAATTGCTGGTCGCGATACTGATATCAATATCGATTTAGTACTACTCAATTCACCAACTAGTGTTGAGCGAGCCGTTGGTATTAATCCAAATCCATTTAATAGTTATTTAAAGGTAGATGGGCTTGAACTTGCAAGCAGGTTATTTGTAACAAATATGTTAGGCCAGATAGTTTTCGAAATTAATCCTGTTACAGAAAGTAGCACCATTATTAGAACCGATGGATTTAAAGAAGGTATATACTTGCTAACCATAGTGTTTAACGATGGGCAAGTGATTACTCGTAAAATTGTAAAGTACTAAATTTTAGTAATTTTACCATATGTGCTTGCCATTAGTGTTTATAAAATTACCCTTTGCCAATGTAAAAACCATTGCACAAAGGGAAAATTCAATTACATTTGGCTAAATAAATTGATTTAGATTTTGTTTAGCTTTTGTAAACTGTGTTTTTGTGAAAACCATATCAGTTGTTAATGGGAAAACGCGAAGGAATTTATACATTACCGTAGTTTCGTTATATGTAATAATTTCGCTCTTTTTTCTAATAAGTACAGAATTTCAGTATCGACGTACAAAGGGAATGTTGGTTGATGAGTCTGTAAATGGTACCACATCCCATATAAAACAGTGTTACGAACTGTTTTCAAAATCGCTTCAGCATGCCTCATCTTTGGCAGTAAGCGATTCCAATTTTATTCAGGCTCTTGAGCATGAAAATGCCAACCAAATTTCCATTGCCTTAAAACCAATAGTTGAGAATTTTATCAATTCTCAAAATGCATTCTTCTCTATTGTTGACCAAAATGGGAGTGAGGTTTATACTACAGACCACGATAGTTTACATATATACAGCAATCAAAATAATTATACTTTAGATAGCCTCACTAACACAAGCATATCGTTTACACCTTCTGGTATTTTTTATCAACATTCAAATAAGGTTGTAGTAAACGCAAAAGCCTACAACTTACTTCTTGGTATTAGAATTGAGGATGGAATAAAGTCAGTTACTCCCGAGTCAAAAGTTTTCCCCTATTTGGTAACATATACCCACAATTCTGATAACCACCTTACAAAACCATCCGTTATTTCGGTTAGCGAGAGCGAAAATGCTAAAGCAATTGCTCAAAAACTTGAGCAAAGCAGCAAGTGGGTAAAAAGTGCAGTTAGAATTAACAAAGCACATTACGCTATAGTAGATGCTTCTCATGAACTATTACCTGTGGGTATAAGTAAATCGAAATTACTTTATGCAATTGATATTACAGAGTACCACAAAACCTACCTAAATCATCTGTTAAGGTTAATGGGTTTTATTCTGTTTTTTCTGGTGGTTGTTCTGGTAATTATAAGATTTACCCATAATAGCATAATTAGCCTGTTACTTAGCCTCGAAAAAAAGCTCGATATAAAACTTGAGCATCGTACCCGCGAGATTATTAACTATAACGACCAGCTTAATCAGTTTTTTAATGCTACTGCAAATGGTATTCGAATTATCGACAAAAACTTTAATGTACTAAACGTAAACAATTCATTTTGTCACCTAACAGGCATTTCGGAAGATTTTATTATTGGCAAGAAATGTTTCGAGGCATTCCCTAGCAACAATTGTCATACAACAAATTGTCCGCTAGAGCAGATTAAGCAGGGACTTAGCATTGTGCAAAGTAAGGATATAAGGGTTAATAGCTTTGGCGAAAAGTTGGTGTACCAGTATAAGGCCAGACCATTCGTAACCAAAGAAGGCGATTTGATAGGTATTGTGGAAGATTTTAAAGATATCACCGAGCTTCACAATACGCAGGAAAAAGTGTTGCAAACCCAAAAGCAATACGAAACCCTTCTCGACTCAATGCCAGTTGGTGTTTTTATTCGCGATTTCGAGGGCAATATGTTCTATCAGAACAGCTATATGAACAAGGTGTTTGGGCCATTTGAGCAAGGGCGAACCAACCTTAAAAATATTTACCCCAAGCATATAAATAGGTTTTTTGAGGAGGATAAGCTAGTTGATAAATATGGACTTTTTGTTGCAGAGGAAAAACTGCATGACAACAACGGGGTTGAGCGA
>CAZTFJ010000103.1:0-8587 GCA_964612255.1 uncultured Rikenellaceae bacterium
AAACCTTTAACATTTCTTTTATCCATAGCCCGTAAAATTAAATAATTTACCGATAATAATCAATTTAGAACTGAATTCCTATTAGTAAAACGTCATCAATCTGTTTGTTATCACCCATATACTCCTCAAATTCTTTGCAGAATAGCTCGTTAAACTGAGGCATAGTTAGGTCTTGGTTTTCTATTATTAGCTCACGAATGCGAGCTGGACTAAATTTTTTCTTGCTTTCTCCTCCAATTTGGTCTGGCATTCCGTCGGAGAAAAAGAATACCTTATCGTTGGGTTGTATTTCAAGCGTATAGTTGGTAAAATCTTTTTCTTCCTTTTTAGGGTGGGGAATACCGCCAATTGCCTTACGATTACCTTTAAACTCTTCAAGCTCATTGTTTCTGAGAAGATAAAGAGGCCTGTGTGCACCAGAGTATTGTAGCTCTTTTTTCTTGTAGTTAATTTTACAGAGTGCAATGTCCATACCATCGCGGGCGTCGGCATCGGGTCTATCCTGTTTAAGCGTTTTGCGAACGCCGTAATGCAATAGGTCTAATATTTTGCTAGCCGAGTAGCTGGCATCGTGGTCAACCACGTTGTTAAGGGTAAAGTAACCAATAAAAGATAGAAGTGCACCCGGAACGCCGTGACCTGTACAATCAACTGCAGCAATATAAACATTGTCGTCCTTAACAAAGAACCAGGGGAAATCGCCGCTAACCACATCGCGTGGTTTGTAGTAAATAAACGATTTGGGCAGGTACTGCCTTATTGTTCTGTTGTTGGGTAGAATTGATGTTTGTATGCGTTGGGCGTAGTTTATACTTTCGGTGATTTTTCTGTTCTTATCTTGAATTTCTAACTCAATCCGTTTAGCCTCAGTTATATCATGACTAACAAACAGGATAGTTTCCAGCTCGTTCTCATTAAACTCAGGTATGGCAGAGATGTGCATTATGGTTTCGCCTAGTTTTGAGTCGAATGTTAGGTCGCTTTCAACTTTTACCTTGGTTGTTTTTATACCCTTAATGGTTTCTTTGAGGTAGTTAGAAAGCGTTTCGTTGAGATCGACCGAGTTTAGGGTTTGGTTAATCAAATCTTTTACAGGTATTCCTAGGTACTCCTCAACCATAGGGTTTGCGTAGAAGAATTGCCCGCTGGTATTTAGGCGCATAATCATATCGGGCGAGTTTTCCGACAGGGCTTGCATCTTGCTACGCATTCGTTCTTCCTTCTCGGCACGCTTGCGCTCGGTAATATCTTGTGAATTAAGAATTATTCCATTAATTGCGGGGTCATCCAGTAGGTTTCGGCCAGTAACCTCAAGGAAAAGCTTGGTGCCATCCTTTTTCATAAAGGTGTACTGAATGGTAATAGGCACTCTGGGCGAGTCGAGCAGTTTTTTAAACATTTCGTTTAAATCCTGTTCGCCTCTTCGGGTTAGCCTATCCATATCTTTGCCGCTCATCATCTCCTGAGGCGTGTATCCCAAGATTTTTGTTACCGAAGGGCTAATGTAGGTTAGCTTTTGGCTACTGCTGTATATGGATATAATTTCGGATGCATTCTCGAGCAGGGAGTGGAGCCTTTTCTGTGCGTTCTCAACCTCTAGGATTTTCGATTCGAGTTGCTGGTTCGAGTGCTCTAGCTCTTCGTGCGTAGCCCGCATTTCCTCAGCATTCTGACGTAACTCCTCCTCGTTTTCTTTTAGCTCTTGGGTCATCTGTTGAGCCTCAAGAAGTAATTTTTCTGTCTTTTGGTTTATCCGCAGGTTAAAGATTGTGCGGGCAATAATCTCGCCCATTTCTCTCATGAAGCGAATAGTGAGTTCTGGGATTTGATGGTCGAGAGATGCAAATTCAATAACACCTTGCAACTTTTCGTCGGTAACCAAGGGTACTATTAGAATGCTTTTGGGTTTTTTATCGCCCAGTATGCCCGAAGTGATTGTAACGTAGTCGTCAGGGATTTCTGTACGGTAAATAATATCCTGTTCGTAGGCGCATTGTCCTATTAACCCTTCACCAATTCTAAATTCTTGGTTAACAAACTTTTTCCTGTTATATGCATAGGTGGCCAGATTTACCAGCACATTTTTGTCCTCATCAAAAAGGTAAAGCGCACCTTGAACTATGTTGATGTACTTTATAAGTTTTACAAGCACCTCGTACGACAACTCTTCTAAGTTGTTGTGAAGCCGAAGAATGTATGATGCTTCGTCTTTCCCTTTTGTAATCCAACTTTGTTCTGCTTCTTTTTGGTTGTTATCAAGTAGGTTATCGCGCATAACCAGAAGCGATTTCCCAAGGATATCTTCCTCATCGCTAACCTGGAAAGGAGCTTTGTAATCACCCTCACCTATCGATTTTGCAAAAAGAGCGTTCTTGTTAATATCCTGATCCTTTTGACGTAGCTCATCCTCAAGAAATGATACTTTTTCCTGATGTCGTTTAACCGTGATATATGTGGTATATGTAAGTACAAAAGGTATAAGATTGATTAGCCATAACGAGGGGTTAGTGCTGTGGATAGTACCAATGTTTTTTAAAGAAAAGGAAAGCTCTTGAACGGTGAATTCAAGAATCCAAGCGGTAATGGCAATAATAATTCCCACAATACCAGCAAGTACAACTCTTTGAGTAGTTGCCCTTCGTGAAATGTCCGCTGAGGTGATGTTATGATTTGTCATATTATTCCTCTGTGCTGTTGCTAATTGAACTAAGATGCTCATGGAGCATTAGCCCCAAGTGTTCGCAAATTTTTACCTTATCGTTTGTGAACTCGGAGAATGAAGCAACCCCGAGTATTCCCACCGTTGTTTTATCCGCTGCTATTACTGGAACAATACATCGATGGTTCCGCGTGCCTTCCCCTAATCCTGAACGAACGGTGATGTAATCGTCGGGGACACTAGTTAGATTAAGAACCGTTTGATTTTTTGCTACCTGTCCGGGAAGCGTTTCCCCTTCGACAAAAGTTGGGGGTTCGCTTTCCGAGTAGTAAGCATATGATGTAAGCATTTCGAACTTATTGCTATTAGTATTTTTTATAAATGCAATGGCTTGAACTACATCTTGTTCTTTGGCAATATTTGAGAGGAGTTTTTCTATGAACTTTTCTTGGTCATCGAATTTGTCAATGGGTAGTAATTTTTTCGCTACTTCTTCGTGGTTAACCTGTTTTTCTGCTTGTTTAGCCTGCTTTGCTTTTTCTTCTTTCTCCTTACTTTCTCGACTTTCCCGAATGGTTCTTTTTAAATTCTCGAGTTCTGCTTTGTTCTGTGAAAATTCGTTGATTTGTTTTAATAACTTTAGAAAAAGCCAGACGCCCAGCGTAATTGTTAGGATAACTAAAACTACTGCAATAAGCGGAGTTTTGCCCTGTGCTTGAGTGAGCTGATTATGCAGGCTGAAAAAAGTGCCCAGTATGCTTATTACAAGCAATACTAGAATAATGCTGTTGCTAATTTTTGAGTTGTTAGAAGCTATTCTCATAGGGCATCAGCTATAGTTTAATGTTTTGTAAATATCTAATTATTTGGTCGGTTTTGAAAATATGATCTGCTTTAGTTAGCTTCAATGACGATTCGGTCATCGTTTTCACCTGACACTCTTGAGGATCCTGAACTATGGTTACGCCACCATAATCGCTAATCTTTTTCAAACCATATGCGCCATCTTTATTGGCTCCCGAAAGTATTATGCCGATGAGCTTTTCGCGATATACTTGCGCTGCTGTAATAAAAGAAAGATCAATTGAAGGGCGCGAGTGGTTTACCGGTGGCTCTGTAGATAGTGCAAATTTATTGCCCAACTCAATAAACATATGATAGTTGGCAGGAGCAAGGTAGGCTTTGCCAGGTTTTATCTGGTCCTTGTCGTATGGCTCAATCACTGGTATGCCCGATTTTATTGACAGAGCCTCTACAAACCCACTGCGCACATGCTTAAGCCTGTGAAGACTAAGAAGCACCGGTAAGGGGAAGTTTGCTGGCAATGAACTTAATATTCGGGTTATTACCTGAAAACTACCTGCTGAACCTCCTATGATAACTGCTTTATACATTATTCTGATTCAAGTTAGCCCACCTTTTTTTTATAAATTTGCTCGGTATCATTTACCACTGTAAATTTATCGTTTGAATTTGTATTTTCCAAAGTTTCCTTGGCGCCTAGCACCAAATACCCACCGGGTGCAATACTGTCATAGATAGCCTTTAATGCTTTATCCTGGAGAAGCTGATTAAAGTATATAAGTTGATTACGGAAAAGAACTAGCCGTATTCCTGATGGTGCATTGGAGTATAAAGTATCTTGTTTGATGAATTTAACATTTTCTACTAGGCTAGTATCAATTAATAGTACTCCAGTGTTGTTAGCGGTTGTGTGGTAATTGGCGTAATGCAAGGTGCCATTGGATCTATCGTAGTTTGCCTCGTTTACTTCTAGCTGCTTAATGTCTAATCGGCCCGATTTAATTTTTTTAGTAACCTCATCGCTTATTGTAGAGGCATATATCTCAAACATATCTAGCATATTCATCTCTTTTAGCAAGATACAAAGAGAGTAGAGCTCCTCACCGGAGTCGAATGCAGCAACCCAAATTTTTAGTTTGGTTGTGTTTTTTACTATTGTAGGAATAATCTCTTCGCGCAAACTTCTCCATAACGAGGGATCGCGGAACATCTCCGTTGTTTCGGGGGTAATATCTTTTAAGAAAAACTCAAAAAAGTCTTTGTTGCGGGTAAGTTTATTAATTAGGCCATCGGAATCTTTAAGTCCGTTTTTTGCAATAACGTCCTCGAGCCTGCGCTTAAACGAAGTTAGGGCAAAGTCCCTAAAGTCGTAACCATAGGTGTCGAGCAACGCTTTAATAACGTTTCGTGTTTCTACTATGCCTATTTCGTATCGATTCATTCTTTTTTGCTTTATTTCTTACGAAGCTGCTTGGTGAGTTCCTCTACCTGCTGCTGTAACATAATTTCTGTGTTCTTCCCTTCGCTAATATCAATGCCAATATTTATTATCTTGCTGATATCACCTTTGTCGTTAAAAATGGGTGTGTAATGCTCCGAAATCCAAACCAGCTTATTGTTCGCTTTTAGGGAGAACTCGCGTTGCTGTGCAATTCCGTTAAGTAGCTGCGACCAGAATTGCTTGTATTTTTCTGGATTGTGCTTGGCGTCGTAATCGAGTTCGCTGTGCAATTTGCCTTCAATCATTTCTTTAGAGTCGCCTAGCACCTCAACATTGCGGTTATTGATGAATGTTATCCGGCCAGATTCATCCATCTCGGTAATCAAACAGGTTGTGTCTAAGGCTTTAAGCAGAGCATCAATGTTGTCCTGATTTCTCTTAGCCAACTCTTGCTTTACCTGTAATTCTCCCAGGTTACGCTCAATTTCTTCGGCTTGCTCTTTGGCTTTAATCTCAATAAGTTTTGATGCGGTAACATCTTGTCCTAAAAAGAAAATTTTGTACAGTTCGCCCGTTTCATCATAAGCGGGTGTAATGCTGCAAAGGATAAATAGTTCTTCGCTTTTCCGGTTAATCCATCGTAACGTTCCTTTGTATGTTTCGCCTGAGTTTACTTGTCTCCACGCGTTGCTAAACTCGTTGGCATCATCGTTATGTATTAACGTGTGAATTCGTTTATCCTCAATCTCGCCCATTGAGTAGTCGAGCAGTGTTAGGAAGTTTGAGTTAAGATCGCTGAAAAACCCATCGCTTGTTAGTTCGGCAAATAGCATAGCTTGGTTTATGGCTGATGTCATCCCCTCCATCTCAATGGTTTTACGCGACATCTCTTCCTGAGTAGCTTGCATCTCCTCCATATTTTGGCGCATCTCCTCTTCTTGGGCGGCCATCTCCTCGCGTTGTTGCTGCGATTGTTCTAAAAGTTGAGTGGTTCTAATGCTGTTTTGTACAGCCGATAGGGTAGACGCTATGCTTTCGCCAATTTTTTCAATGAACTCAATCTCGTGTTTTTTAAACTCATTGAATGAGGCTATTTCAATTACTCCAAAAACTTTTTCTTCAATTTTAAGCGGAACTATTAGCAATGAGCGCGGTGTGGCCTCTCCAAGTCCTGATGTAATTTCTATGTAATTCTCTGGAATTTCTTTTAGATGAATAGTGTGCTTTTCAATTACGCAGTTTCCAACCAAACCCTCGCCAAGCATAATAGATTTTTGCTTGAACTTTTTACGGTTGTATGCGAAGGCAGAGATAAGTTCGAGGAAGGGATTATCCTCGTCGTTGTCGTTTATAATGAAAAGTCCACCTTGGTTAGCATCAAGGTAGTTAAGTAGATGTTGGGTTACGTTGTCGGCCAGCTGATGTAGGTTGTTGTTATTTTGGCGAAGAATATCGGCAAACTTGGCCAACCCTGAGTTTACCCAGTTGCGCTGATTATCTTCAATCTTTCGTTTTTTCTCATCCTCGTTAGCCTTAATAAGGCTTGCACGCATACTTAGCAATGCATTACCAAGCCTGTCGTTTGTACCAAGGGCTGTGAACTCGCTGCTTAGGTTATTCTGCTTCATATCGTTGGCAAACGCTGCAGTTCGCTTAAGCCCATCAATTAGGTGGTTGAGCGATTGAATTATGTTTCCTACCTCGTCGTTGGTGAGGCTTGAAATCTTGTCTGGAATATCACCTTGTGCTAGCAAACTAACACTCCTATTTACCTTGGCAATGCCTTTTAGAGATGGTTTTAGGGTTAAGCTTATTAAAAGCATAATTATTAACGACCCAAAAATTACCAGCAAAAGAATTTGTAAGCGGGTGTTGTTTAGCTCTGTTGCTGCCTCGTCAAAATTTACAGAAATACCTAAAACGGCATTTGCAGAATCTAACTTTCTATAAAATGTTAGTATTTGTTGAGGCTTGTTATTAATAATTTCTGTGTGCTCAATAACTCCAGCTTGCTTGTGGCTAGAGTATATTTGGTTTAGCAGATCCTTTGAGAATAGCTGCCCTTCTTTAAATAGATGGATGTTATAAAGCCCCCTAGAGTCAATAATATATGGATAGTCGGTTGTGTGAAAGGCGGGTTTGTTAAAGTATGGCTTAAGGGCTATGTAGTCGTTACTGTCGAAACCTTTGGTGCTGTTTTTTTCTACCTCTGCAACAATTGCTGCAATGTTTTCGAGATATACAGCCGATTGCTTATGGACAGATTGCTCAAGCCTATTCAAAGAAGAGTTGTAAACCACAATGCCAGCAGTGGCGAATAGGAATATAAGGAATAGTCCAACTACCAGCTGGATTTTAAGTTTTAGGCTAAGTGTACTTAGTAACTTCATCATTTTATGATAAACTATTTTTTGATGTAAGCTTGCCCCATTTTCTCAAACTTGTTGGCCCATGGGCCAAGAATGGTTTCATGCATTCCTAACAGCAATAATCCTTTGTTGTATAGGTTTGAGTGGAATAGTTCAAACACCTTGTTTTGCAAAGCGTAATTAAAATAGATAATTACATTTCGGCAAAGGATAAGGTCGAACTTGGCAAAAAACAAATTTCCGTCTTTTACCAAATCGTGCTTTCTAAAAATTGGTTTTTCGGTTAGGTATTTCTTCATGGTAATAGTATCGCGAGCCTTATCAATGTCGAAATACTTTTCGTAGGGCACATCGTTAAACTCTTCGTAGTTTAACGGGTTTTGCTTAATCACCTTGTCAAAATTATCAAGATATCCTATGTTGAACCTATACTTGTATTCGCCCTTTTTGGCGGCTTCTAGCACATCGGTATTTAGGTCTGATGCAAATATTTTGGCCTTATCGAACATCTCCATCTCGTTAAGCAGTATCATCATCGAGTAAACCTCTTGCCCGGTTGAGCAGCCGGCATGCCATATGTTTATGTTCTTGTTGTTTTTAAATCGAGGGAGTATTCGTGAGCGAAGCGTGTGCCAAACTTGAGGGTCGCGAAAGAGCTCGGTGGTGTTAACAGTTATCTCTTTTACGATTTTTTCGGTAAAATCTGGTTTGTTTTTTAATGCCGATATAAGACCAGTGATATAGAGGTTGAAATCGGTTAATACCTTTTGCAGCCTACGTTTTAAAGACTTATCGGAATACTCGCTGAAATCGTATTTAGATGAGTTCTTTAGTGTGGTTACGAAATATTGTAAATCCTGATCAGATATAACCATAGGGAAAAACGTTACGATATCGCTGTAAACCGATTATTCGATTAGTAATTACGTTGTATTACGGAAAACATCAATGGCTAGTTGCATCAAATGCCTCGATGTTTCTATATTCACCGAAAAAAATTAAACGCTCCCCGTTTAACTTGCTAAAAATATAAATTGTTATCTAATTGGCAAAGTGAAACAGCTGTAATTTTGAGCTATTATCCTTTTGCAATTTATTGTCTTGCTTATTTGTGATAAGAGTTAGTTCCTATCTGGGAGTAAATAGAAATAAAAAACCCCGAGTGACTCGGGGTAAATGATCTTTATCTTCTTTAATTATGTGCTAGCTGCTTACCTTTTGTTTATCGAGCACATCGTAAATGGAATTGTTGCTAACAAATTCGGGTACAATCTCTTTCATTTTAGCCACCAGTTCAAACATATTGGCATCAAT
>CAZTFJ010000104.1:0-8587 GCA_964612255.1 uncultured Rikenellaceae bacterium
ATGCACTATCGGGGTTTATGGATAAAGCTTTATTAAAGCAGTCTATTGCTTTTTGTGTTTCATCAACATCCTTGTAAAAATCGCCTAAATTTATCCAAGGAGAAGCGAAATTATCGTCGGCATTACAGGCATTATGAAAGGCCTGCTCTGCTTCGTGAATCATATCCTCCTCCAAGTAAACTTCGCCAAGATTGTTGTACGCCACGGCATAGTTAGGATCAATCTCGATAGCCTTTTTGTAAGCCTCTATAGCTTCACCATTCCTGTTTAGCTGCGACAAGTTAAAGCCAAGATTTTTGTATGCCAAGCTATATTGAGGATTAATCTCTACCGCTTTTGCATAAGATTCAGCTGCCTTTTCGGTTTGATTCTGGCTATCGAAAACAACCCCCAAATTATTATACGCTTCAGCATAATTGGGATTTAGTGCAATTGCTCTTTCATAGGCCATTGTAGCCTCATCGTATTTATCCTGCTCAAGGTAAATATTCCCCAACTCGTAGTGCGGCAAAGCATCGTTTGGGTCAATTTCTGCTGCCGAGAAGTATGCCTTAATAGCCTTTTCGTTGTCGCCAATTCTGGAATAGCTATCGGCCAAATTAGTGAACACATATGCTTGGTATGGGTCAATATCAATAGACTTAAGATTCCAAACGATTGACTGATTATAATCCTCCTTGTTACTGTAGCAAAGAGCAATCATATACATGCAAAAAGTTTGTTTTGGCTTAAGCTCAAGCGAACGCTCAAAGCAAGCAATAGCCTCATCGTACCTGCTCTGGTTAAATCTTAGGTACCCCATTGAAGAGTGGGCATCGTAATGCTCTGGGTCAATCTCTAATGCTTTATTAGCTGCCTCTTCGGCCTTCTCTAGCTCTTGGGTTGAAATGTAGATATTCACTAGATTAAAATACGCTGTTTGCGACTTGGGCTTAACCTCTAGCAGCTGATTTGTATATTCTAGCGCCTTATCAAATTCGTTTAATGATGAGTACAACGACCCCAAGTTATCGAGAGCCATATAGTAATTGGGTTGAATTTCGAGCGCTTTAAGCAAGTACCTTTTGGCGTCATCGAACCTATTCATGCGCATATAGGTATTGCCAATGTTTGAGTAGGCCAGCACATAGTCGGGATCGAGTTCTACTGCTCGCTTAAAACTTTTAATGGCATTGTTATACTCCCTAATATCGTTGTAATAGTTACCTAATGCCAAATGAGCCTGAGGGTAATTGGGCTTAAGCTCAAGCGCTTTTGAAAAGTACTTGTAGGCTTCATCAAACTGTAAATTATCTAAATAGATATACCCCTTATAGTAATAAGCATTTGGCAGGTTTGGGTTTAAGCTAATAGCTTTATTGATAAATCTTTCGGCATCCTCGTTCTCGCCACGCATATTAAAAATAAAACCAAGACCGCTATACGCCTCGGCGCTCTCGGGGTTTAGCTCCAATGCCTTATTAAAATAACGCAACGCATCGCCATACTCCCCTTCGGCACGGGCTTGCTCACCCAGCCTAATATTCTCCTCGGCATTGCTTAGGTTATCAACAAAAGCCTTTTTTTGCGGATTACACATCTCGCAATCGCGGGTAGTTTCATGGTAATGGGTTTCACACACCTCGGCACCACACTTAGGGCACTCAAAGCTATCAACAATTTTCATCCGCTTACCACACGAGGCACACTTAACAACAGAACCGCTTTCGTCGATATTTTTCACAAACGTAGCATTACCCGCGATATTATAGTCCTCTTTTCCCGAGATAATATCCCCAGCAATTACATTCTTATCGCCCAAATTTACACCGGCTACCGTTTTGGCGGGAGCAGGTTCCTGAGCCTTTTTCTCTTGCGAGGAGCCACAAAATGGGCAAAACTTCATGCCGGGTTGCAACTCTTTTTCGCATGAAATGCAAAGGGTTTTTACTTCTTCTAATCGCCCACCACATTCCATACAAAACTGCATAGTATCGTCATAATCCTTCTGACAGCTTGGACATTTTTTCATAGATTTCAATTTTCAAAGATTATTGTTCTGGTTGCCTAGTTCCGCATTCGGGGCAGAATTGCTCATCGCCCACTTGGTATCCACAGCTGGTACAAACCCTTACCTTTTTGTTGCTGCCCGATTTTATTTGCTCCCTAACCACATCGGCATAACGGTCTTCGTTCTTATCTACAATTTGCTGTGTTCGTTCTATTTCGCGGTCTTTCGATTGTAGCATACTACCCATAGCTTGAGCGTTTGATGCTGACATATCGCGAACAGCCTGCATTTGCTGCTCCATAAACTCTTTCATCATACGGGTTTGCTCCTGAGCGGTTTCTGCACGAGAATCGCTTGCGGCTGCGGCTGCATCGGCCTTAAACTTTTCGGCCATGGCCTTAGCGGCTTCGGGCGTAATAGCCGGATTGGCTACCATAATTTGCTCGGCCGACATTCCAGCAAAAATATTTAACCTTTCCTTCTCATGGGTTTGCTCCTGCTCTTTTTCCTTGAGTTTACGCTCATGCTCTGCTTGCTCGCGCTGCTGACGGATATTCTGCGCCTGCTGTAGCAAGTCGAGTTGTCCAAGCTGTTCTTCCTTATCCATTTCCATCTCTTTACGGCGCCGCTCATCCTGGTAATCGTCCACTTTACGCTGCCGCTCATGCTGAAGGTTGAAAAGGCGCTCGCCTAACTCCTCCTCCATTTTAATTTGAGCCGACCGAACTTCATGCTGCTGGCTAACCATAAGCATCTCTAAAGCATGGGCACGTTCAACCTGATGGTTTTCACTGCGCTCTTGGATATCGCGTTGTAAATTGGCCATTTCCTCCTCGGTAAGCAGGTTGTCCTTATTTATTTGAGCTAGCCTATGGTTAAAGTCGGCAGAGTTTTGCGCATTTTGCAGTTCGGCCTGATTTTGCTCCTGCGTTAATCGATTCATAAATTCGTTTCGGCGAGCAAGTTGCTCCAACTCTCGCTCCGAGAGATACATCTCTTCCGATAATCTCTCGAGACGTTCGAGTTCTTGACGGCTAGTATCAATTTTCACTACTCCAAGAAAATCCATAAACCCAAACTGCTCACCAAATATTTGCTTTAACTTATCGCCCAAGGTATCTTTTAGCCCACTATTCATCGAAATTTCATCGGGTTGTAACACCGCCATGCTTTGCTTCACAATATCCTCTAAATATGGCGATAGCTCTTTGGCAAACACCTCTGATGGCAAAACCGTTTTATCGAGCAAATGCTTCTTATACATCTCAATAAGGTTCGATACCTGAACTGAGATTAGCAAGCCCAAATCAACCTTTATGGCAGCTGTGGGTACATCCTTAAAGGTGAATGGCAATGAGAAATTGCTGCTTCTACATAAAACTATTTCAATGGGTAATCGTTTTTGTATGGCTTGGTTTAGGTCACCAATATCTTTCTGGTTTTGTTCAGCACTTTTGTTACGGCTACCAAACAGGTTGGTAAAAAAATTGTATAAGGGCGACCCCTCCCTGTCTTGAGTTTTCTTGCCAAACTTATAAACGCCAGCCTGAAGCATCGACTGCAATTTACCTCCACACATCACCATAGCCAAATACCCCTCGGGGATAACCACCCCCTTGGTTTTAGCATATTCTGAAAACACATTTTCGGTAAGGCGGGCAGCAATTTGGCCAGGTTGCATTTCCCAAACCACGTAACCCTTATTGGGAACCTCCTCCTCTTGGGGAGGCGGGGGTGGGGTTTGATTTTGCTGGGAGCCACACTTACCGCAAAACTTTGCATTGGGCTTTAGTGGCTGGCCACAGTTTATGCATTTATTTTCGGTTGATGCATCGGCAACCTGACTCGGCTGTTCGATTTTGGTACCACATTTTCCACAAAATTTGGCAGTATCCTTTAGCTCTGCTTTACAATTTGGGCATTCCATAACTTTTATTTTACTGGTAAATACTTTTATTTAGAGTCGAATTCAATAACTACATCCCCATTATCATCAGCATTAACCATAAGATATTTATCAAACTTTTCAAGTTTTTTCTCATAGGTTAAGCTGTTATACTGTTTGCCTTGGTATGAATACCTTTTAAACAGTGGCTCAACATTTTTATACTCGGGATATTTATCCCAAACCTTTTTATTTATTAATGCTGTGATTTTACGTTGCGCTTCGTCTACCGCTTGCGTTACCCTGCTGTAAACAGAATCCTCGGTATTGGATGGGGAAACAGATTTCTCCAAATCCTCCTCCGATAAATCGTCCATTTGGTTGCCATCTGTACCGGGGTTGTCTAACCTCACCCCTTTTGAAGTTGAGTTAACCGATTTTGCATTGTTATCATCCTGCGGCGAGAAAAAGAACAGCGGATCGCCAAACAGGTTAAACTCCATCATGGTAAGCAAGCTTGTAAGCGGATCTTTATCTACACTATTTAAATATCCATTTATCCTCGCTTTTAGAAAAGCTTCACCGGCAGTCCATCCTTCCTGGATTAATGCCAGAAAATCATGAATTACAACATCGGCAAGATTCATAGGCGGCGACGATGGCCCCCAAGCAATTCGCGACGAGCCAACAAACGAAACCGTTTTTGCTGCCAAAGCCGATAGCAGTATGCTTTGCTCCTTAGGCAAGTTAATGAAACGAGCCCCATAGCAGGCCTCAACTCCCACAATATTTAAAATCTTATTTTGGGCTATAGCACTTGGTGCAAAAGCCACGGGATAATCCTGTCCTTTTTGGCCGTACCACTCGGCAGCCTGATTTGAACCGTGCAGATTAAAATAGTGAATATTGCTCTGGGCATCGTAGTACTCGCTGAGGTTCTTAAGGGTTAAGCCAGGCGAGATGTATAATGTATCTTTACAAACCCTGCTATTAATTAGCCCCGACACCTGCTGCCAACAATTTGCACTTAGACCAAACGTTCGGTCGTTAGCAAAATTTGCAATGGCATTGTGAGTATTTCCTAGCAGAGTAAGGATATCATTTATGGTTGTGTTGGTTCCTGTTGGAATTCGTCCCACGGGCAGAGTAGGCTTTCTTGCATCTTCACTCTCCATAGGGTCTTTAACCGAGAGGGTAGAGTAAGGTAAGTCCGTATCCACATCCTTATCGCTTGTTGAGGTATTAGGGTTGGGTAGTAATGGCATTGGAATAAACTCATGCCCACCAAAAATCATAAGAAAACGAGTATCAACTTTCAACTTGTCCTTAATCCTTTTAACCGCTTTTCTAACTATATCAACATGATACTTCCAACTCTTCTCACCCACATTACGAATAACATTATTTGATGTATCTAGCACTAAATATTGTAGGCCAATCTTACTGTACCAAGCGATATAACTAGCAATAACCTCTTTCAGTTTTTGGGATTCATGTATGCCAAACTTCTCACTAACCTTCTTAAAATTTACGAGCAAGATACCATAATAAATACCATCGTCAGCCTTTGCTGACACCCTCTTTTCACTAAAAAAATCAAAAGCTAGGCTATTCGGCTTATCATTTTCCTGAGCATTAACTTGCTGGGGTTGGTCGTTGGTTTGTTCTTGTGGCAAGGGCGTTCCGCACTGATCACAAAACTTATCGCCCGGGGTGAGCTTATTGCCACACTCTTCGCAAAATTTATTCATGGGGTTCCTCTAGTATTTAACTTATGGTTACATCGTCACTGGAAGTGTCCTTATTACTGTGCCAAGCATTTATTATTGGGTCGGGAATTTCCTCAATTTTTGAAATAATAATACTTGAATTTTCATCAGCAGGCTCACCCTCAACTCTACAGTACTTACCATGAAAAGGTTGTATACTTTCATGCATAAAAGGGTTATCTTCTGGTTTGGAAAGTTTATACACCACTCCTTGCTCGCAAAGCAAAACGGGGGCTAAATGTTCACTCTTTGAATGTTTATCGAATGGAACAAATAGAACAAAGCCTTCGAAAATTTCTTGCTTAGACATAATAACTATTTTTTCATTTATCTGATAAAAATAGAAAAATGTGTCATTATTGAAAAATCAATTTAAGATAAAAGCTAATCAAAAACAGAGCAGAAAGAGTTTTGTATTGCAAAAACAATCAAGAACGAGTCCATTCTCATTGCTTTTAACAACAAGTACCACTAAAAAAGAAGTATTACCCGAAACTAAATGGCTGTGCTTTGGATAGGTTAATGCAGATGATAGCCCTGGCTCTGCATCTCCATTGCGCTAAAGGCCTGATAGCTATCAATATCAAGTGGGTAATCCCAGCAACCCAAAGAGTGGTACTGCTGACCACCAAACCCAGTTTTAAATCGATACAATCCATACATTGGGTGCGACGGGTCGGGGTTTGGAGCAATACCAAACATATCGTATTCGGTACAACCTCGGCTTTTGGCAATACGCATAGCCTCCCACTGCAATGCATAGGTAGCCATATAGTTACGATTTGCCGATGTGGATGCACCATAAAGGTATGAACCCCTATTTCCTGAAATCACCAGAAACATGGCAGCCAAAGGCAATCCATCGGCCTCTGCCACAAGTAGCATAACCTCAGCAGGCGAGTTGGTGTCGGCAACATCAACCTTTAGTATTGATGTAAAATAGTCGATACTATGCAGATATATATTATTACGCTTAGCTGTTTCGCTATAAATTTGGTACCACAAATCGAGCTGATCTAAACCCAGCACTCTAACAGAAACCCCTTTACGTTGCGACAACCTAATATTGTAGCGCGTTTTGGGTTTCATTTGCCCCAGCAACTTTTCGGAGTCCAGACCTAAATTTAGGAATAGTGTATTTGAGGGTAAGATATTTGAATGCGATTTACGTAGGTTCCAATTAATGGTGTTAAAATTAAATCGTAGTTCCTGCATAGCCACATCGGGTGGGCCAA
Organism: uncultured Rikenellaceae bacterium; assembly: GCA_964612255.1. GTDB lineage: Bacteria > Bacteroidota > Bacteroidia > Bacteroidales > Tenuifilaceae > Perlabentimonas. Next base: position 6,880 of record CAZTFJ010000104.1, read on the forward strand.
GCCACCAGCCGTCGCTACTGTACCTATCGTCTTCGTTAGCCCAAAACGATTCCCAGAATAAATCGTAACGAATGGCCACACACCCTTTGGGAAGGAAAGGCCTTAAACACTCCGAAAGTTCTTCTAAAAACGTTCCCCTATCGCCCTCCTCTGGTTCTAGTTCAGGACCATAAGGAATGTAAGCAATGTAATTATGATTGCTTATCCGCTGGAATGTAACAAGTAAATCAGATACTACCCCAAAAGCAACATCGTTACTACTGCCAGGCTGTAAATTTTTCGCCTTATAATTAACAGCTAGGGAATTAACCCCCATAGTTTTTTTCAAACTATGCCAAAACGATGTTTGTTGCACAATGGGCGTGAGGTACAAATCCTCGGGATTTTTGTGATGAACGTCAGAAATCATTACACCATTCAATTTACTTAAACACATACAGCACCAGGGCCATGCTTCCCTAATGCAAGAATTATCAACAAGTTGTAATTGATTTGCGGGCAAAGCTATCCAAAAGCAATTAGGATAACAAACTTACAGTCACCTAATATATATGTTATGGAATACATACCTACCATAACCCTGAAATAAACACTTCATAAAAATCACAATCACAAATTCCTGGGAATCCCGCTAACGCCTATACAGCAAGGCATACAGGCACACAAACAAGTAACACATTGAGCCCTAGCACCAAAAAGTTATTAACAATGTGGGAAAAAGTGGAGAATTATGGTTGAAAGTGGAGAATTTTCAATTATTTTTACTTTTTGAAATTAGGAATGAATATGACCTCTTTTATAGGCGATTACATATGCAAGGTTGATGAGAAAGGCAGAATGCTATTTCCCTCATCGTTAAAGAAGCAGAATAAATCTGCCTCTCCCGAGCGCTATGTGGCCAAAAAGGACATATTCGAAAACTGCCTGGTGCTATTTACCATTGAGGAATGGGAACGGCAAAACGCCCTAATAAGGCGCAACACAAACCCATACAACCGTGAGCACAGCAAGTTCCTAAGAGAATTCTATCGTGGTACGGCAGAGCTAACGCTCGACTCAAACGGCAGGCTGCTAATTCCCAAGCGACTGCTCGATGCCATTCAGGCTCACAAAGAACTTGCACTTACTGGGCAGGATAGCCGTATTGAAATATGGGCAAAGGAAGTATACGACGCCCATGAGACTAACGAGAATGCATTTGCAGAACTTGCTGAGAAAATTTTAGGATCATCACCTTTAAGTAACGAGTAATGACGTATCATATACCAGTGCTACTACATGAGAGCATTGAGGGGCTGAACATTAATCCCGATGGAACGTACCTCGATTTAACTTTTGGCGGAGGTGGGCACTCACGCGAAATCATAAAACATCTATCGCCAAAAGGCAAGCTAGTAGCATTCGACCAAGACGAAGAGGCTATGGCTAACGCCATTGACGACAGCAGATTCAAACTTATCCGGAGTAACTTTAGGTACTTCCGCAATTTTTTGAAATACCACAAAATTCATCATGTTGATGGAATTTTGGCCGACTTAGGCGTATCGTCGAAACATTTCGATAGCCCCGAGCGTGGCTTTTCATTCCGATTCGAGGGCCCATTAGATATGCGCATGAACCGAAACGCAACGCTAACTGCTGCCCAGATTGTAAACACCTACGACCAGCAAAGGTTGGCAAGACTTTTATCGCTTTACGGTGAATTGAC
>CAZTFJ010000105.1:0-2134 GCA_964612255.1 uncultured Rikenellaceae bacterium
GGATCATCTGGTAAAGCAGTTCTTTACGATATTCCTGCAGGTACATGGGATTATTCAATAGGAACAGATGGTATGTACCCTGAAAAAACTGGAACAATTGAGGTGTTAGCCGGAGTTAGTCTGGTAGAAAATGTTATGCTTGCTAATTACCCAAGCGAATACACTGTAGTTATTAGCGTGGTTAAAGATACATTCGCTTCTGCTATTGATGATGCTAAGGTTACTCTTTTTGCAGAGGCCTTATTCTCTTCGGTGAAGTACACTGGTGATGTTGACTTTAATGAGGAAACGGGTGAAGCCACATTCTACAATGTTCCTGCTTCTGAGATGCCCTACTCGTTGAGTATTGAGAAAGTGGGTTATTTACCAAACGAAGTCTCAATAGATATCAATAGATATGGGATGATTGTTGAACCGGGAGTTATTAGCGTTCAGTTTCAACTTCAACCTGATAATTAACCCAAAATAATTTAACCCTATGAAAGTAATTGCTATTAAATGTTTCGTTGCGCTTGGGTTAACTCTCTCAACTTTTTACCTGGGTATGTCTCAGGAACTACAAGCTGTGAATTCTGGTGGAACTTTCCACCAGAATGCCACAGGTTCCATCAGCTGGAGTCTTGGTGAGGTGGCAACGCAAACACTAAAAGCTGGCGACTATATAATAACTCAGGGGTTTCAGCAGAGTAAACTTACGCTGACCTCAGTTTTTGAGAGGCCCGGATACATTAGCCTTGTTAAGGCCTACCCAAATCCAACCAGCGATTTCATTTATCTGGAAGTAGACGGAGAGGTGAATGACCTTAACTATGCTGTGTACGATATGAATGGAAAGTTGCTAGCAAGCGGAAAGTTTGAAGAAAACCCAACGCGAGTTTCTTTTGCCAATTTTGGCTCAGGCTTATACTTTGTAAGGATTACAAAGGGTAACCTTGAGGTGAAAACCCTTAGGGTTGTGAAAAACTAGTCTAATTATTTGAATAACCAAAGAAGCGATGTTTGGCTCACGCCTTTACGTCGCTTCTTTTTTGTAATTGCAGTAATTGGGTTTCTAATTTTTTGTTTTACCACCAGGCCATGTAAAAACAGATATCAAAATGTAAATCATCATAACAATTGATAACGAGGCCTGCTTAAAGAAAAAGATGGTTGGTACTGACACAAACAGCAGAACTTGTTGCCGCCAAGTATCTTTAAAATATCCTCGCTTAATTTTTAGGGAAAACATAGGAATTGGTGACACCAACAATGCCGATAGCACTAGTACCATAACGATTAATGCTACAGGCGAGTTGGTGAGCGACTCAAACCAAGCACTTCGCGAACTATTTAATCCAAGAACAATTCCCACAATAAAAAGCGCATTGGCAGGAGTGGGCAAGCCAATAAACGAGGTGGTTTGGCGTGTATCGATATTGAACTTGGCCAATCGCAAAGCCGAGAATACTGCAATTAAAAATGGAAGGGCCAACAGTACCTGTCCGCCGGTAAACCCGCCAGCAGCGCTAGTGCCCAAAGCATCTTTTAAAAGATGATATACAATTATTGATGGCGCCACGCCAAAGCTAACCAAATCGGACAGCGAGTCGAGCTCCTTACCTAAAGGTGAATATGCCTTTAGCATCCTAGCCGAAAATCCATCAAAAAAATCGAGCACAGCAGCAAGTACAATAAAATATGCCGACAAAACTAAATTCCCTTCAAATGCCGACACAATGGATAGGCAGCCCATAAACAGATTGGCTAGGGTAATTGTATTGGGGATGTGTTTAACAGGGTTTGGCAAGTTCATATCAAAAAGATTTTAATGCAATATTACCTACAAAAGTAAGTTATTTGCATAAACCTGAAAGGCAAAAGGATTTTTTAAAAAAGGTTGTAAGTTTACAGCTGTTTTACGAGTGCAACAATGAACCGATTTCTAATATTCATTCTTTTTAGCACAATAAGCTACGGCCTGCTTGCCCAAACCACTAAGTACAGCAACGATTTTCTGAATATTGGTGTTGGTGCAAAGTGGTTGGCCATGGGCAATACGGGGGTTGCATCAAGTAGCGATGTGGAGTCGGCTTACTGGAACCCCGCCGGCCTAAGTGGTATGCATAGCGTTTACCAGATGGGAGCAATGCATGCT
>CAZTFJ010000105.1:2152-8561 GCA_964612255.1 uncultured Rikenellaceae bacterium
AACTCGATACGGTATCGGCGTTGGCTATTACAGCAATCAGATTTGGGGTTGATGATATTCCCAACACAACTGAACTCGTTGATGCCAACGGGAATTTTAGTTACGATAGGCTAAAACTTTTCTCGGTGGCCGATTACGCATTTTTACTTTCGTATGCCCGAAATCTTCCTATTGATGGGCTTACCATTGGCGGTAACGCCAAAATTATTTATCGAAACGTGGGTAAATTTGCCAGCGCTTGGGGGTTTGGGATTGATGTAGCTGCCCAGTACCAACGCAATGGTTGGCAGTTTGGTGCCAATTTTAGGGATGTGAGTACAACCATTAATATTTGGAGTTTTAACCCCGATGAGCTAGAGATTACCATAGGTGATAGTACATTTAATCGTGCCCCAAGCAATAACTTTGATATAACTCTACCCCAGCTGGTAGTAGGTGTTGCCCGCAGATTTGAGTTGCCAAATAGCATTAGCCTAACGGCCGAATTCAATGGTGCGTTTTATTTCGATGGGCAGCGCAACACGCCACTAACAACTTCGTTTGCCAGCATTGAACCACGTGTAGGCATTGAGGTTGGATATATCGATATGGTTTTCGTTAGGGCCGGAGTTAACAACCTGCAACGGGTAACCGAGTTCGACGATAAAACTGCCCTAATAGTTCAGCCCAACCTTGGGCTTGGTGTCAAGTTCAAGGGCATTACGTTAGACTATGCATTAACAAATGTTGGTAGCGTTGGCTTTACACGTTACTCCAATATTTTTAGCTTTAAATGGGCCTTTAGCGCAATTGGGAAGAGTTAGTTCTTTTGTACTCCTCGTATTTTTCGAGCACAGCTTTGGCCACTTCGTACTCTGTTGATTTTTCGAGAAACCTATTCGAAAAATTACAAAACACCAAAAAATCAATTGCCGCTGCCCCTTTTAGTCCAGTAAGGCGTTCAATTCCATTGGCTGAAATAATGGCGTATATTGGCTCCATCCTTTTCGCCTTCCTCTTTTTGCAGCTAATCCTTTTACGCTGTTGCGAGAACCAATCCTTACCAAGGCAGACGACTATTAGTAATGCTTAAAAAGATGTGCTGTTCTCTTTTTTATCAAACTTAAAGATTTAGCTAGTTGCCAGCTAGTACCATTAACTCTTGTTAGCTACATCCTTAAGTTCAAAACACTAATTAGCATTTACTTTTAAAAAAAATTGGATTCGTTAAAGCAATTACACTATTTATATGTTTATAGTGTAAAAAATGTAAGTATATTTACCTCAATATTTGCATTGATAAAATTATGAGTTCAATAAAAAACAAGTACATACAAAAAGCCATACAGATTTTTAAGCATGAAGGGCTTAAACTATCGCTCGATGAGCTCGCTGTAAAGATGTCGATATCAAAAAAAACGCTTTACAACCATTTTAGTTCAAAAGAGGAATTACACACAGCCTGTATGCGCAGTATGTTTGCTGAGCTAAACCAAAAGATGGATGTGCTAACCGACCCTGCTAAAAATGCCATAGAGTGTTTGCGCTTGGGATTTAAAGGGTTAGGGGGTGTTCTAATACGCCTATCGCCACTATTTATTCATGACATGCAGCGGCTTTATCCCGATATGATTTACTCAAGCCATGCTTCTGATATAGATTTTTTCAACAAAAGAATTATGGCAAATATTCAGAAGGGTATTACCGAGGGAGTGTATAGCCAAACGCTCAATATTCCATTTATTAGCCAATACATTAGCCATTCTGTATTTGGTTTTTATTTCCACTCGGTAATAAATAACAATGAATTTTCAACCGCAAACTATTTCGAAACAGTTTTGGAGTATCATCTCAAGGGATTAGTCTCTGAAAAAGGACAATTATTACTGTAACCAAAAACCACCGCTATGATAAAAACCAAATTTATTTTTGTAATGCTCTTGGCAATGCTTGTAATAGTGCAGGTTGAGGCTCAAGAGGTTTACAGCCTGCAAAGATGCGTTGACTTTGCGCTGGAGAATAATAGTAATCTCAAAAAATCGAGACTCGATTTGGAGAAAAGTCTTGAGTCGAGACGAGAAGTGCTTGGCAGTTTGCTCCCGCAGCTTAGCGGGTCGGGCAGCATAAACTACAATGTTAAAAAGGCCAAGTTTGTAATGCCCAACTTTATTAACGATATGATGCCCCCGAACATGCAGGATCCTAACGCCGAGAAATATATGACCATTGAAATGGGCACAAACTTCTCGTCGGGGGTAGGAGCAACGCTAAATCAGCAAATACTAAACTTTACGCTTTTTAACACATTAGATATTGCTAAAACCACACAGGCCATGGCTTCGCTTGGGGTTTCGGCAAAGGAAGAGGAGGTAATTGCACAAACGGCCACTATGTACTATGCCATCCAATCTACTGCTTATGCGGCCAAGCAGTTTGAACAAAGTGTTAACCTGATAGACAAAATGCTAGCCACTATGGAGGCCAGCTACCAAAATGGCCTTGTGAAAAAAGTTGATTTAGATAGGCTAAAGGTAAATCGTATTAACCTTACCTCACAGCAAAGCGCCATTGAGAATGCCGTTGCGATTCAGAAAAATTTGCTTAAGCTACAAATGGGAATGGACGTAAGCCAACCCTTGGAAATTGAACCAATTGATCTGACCCTTTTTGAGCAAACAGTTGAGGAACCCAATTTACAAGGCTTTGAACTTAATCAGCTAACTCCATTCCAACTAATTCAGCAGCAACAAAAAGTTGGTCACCTTCAAGTAAAATCGGTAAAAAGCGAATTCCTACCCTCGCTAATGCTAGGAGCAAACTACCAGTTTAACCTACTTGGCGACAAACTTTTTGGGGGCGACAATAACTACTCATACCCATCGTCGGTTATTGGACTAAACCTTAGAGTGCCCATTTTTGCTGGAATGTCGAAAAGAGCAAAACTCAAGGGTGCTCAAATTGAACTTATGAAGATTAAAGAGGATGAACAATCGCTTAGCCAATCGCTAACTATGGCTTACCAAAACGCATTGTTGAAGCTAACCGATAGCAAAAAAACTATTGATGCCCAGCGTGAAAATATGGAGCTGGCAAGCGAAGTGTTTCGAATTACCGATGAAAATTTCCAGCAGGGGCTGGCCTCAATGACCGATGTGCTTAACGCCAACTCGTCGTTAATTCAATCGCAAATTAGCTACGCCGATGCGTTAGGCAAGTATATGACTGCATACATTGAGCTAAGGCAGGCCAACGGAACAGTAAAAAGTATTGTAAAACAGTAAACCCACATACCATGAAAAAAATAGTTAACCTAGTTGTAATACTGGCAATTATTGCCGCTATAGTTCTAGTCCTAAGGATGAACAAGCAAACCAATCAGCAAAAAACCGAGCTGGCCTCAATGGTTGCCTCGGCAGTTCCTGTGCAGGTTGATGTAGTTACACAAGAGGATTTTACCACTGAGTTCAAATCGAACGGAACCCTTGCCCCTAATAGGCTATTGACGCATGTTTCCGATGTTTCGGGCAGGATTGTTAGTATTGCTGCTCATAAGGGCGATTGGGTGCAAAAGGGGCAAACCCTTATTAGTGTTGATGACGAGATGCTCCGAGCCGATTACCTTGCCAGCGAGGCATCGTACAAAGCGCTAAAAACAGATTTTGAGCGTTTTGAAAAGGCTCAGGAAAGTGGTGGTGTTTCAACTCAGCAGCTCGACAATATGCGCACACAACTTATTGCTGCCGAGAGTCGTTACCAAATAAGCAAGCGCCGTTTGGCCGATGCAACCATACAGTCGCCTATTGCAGGGTATATCAATGAGCGATATGTTGAGGTGGGGGCATATTTAAATCCCGGAGCAAGGCTTTTCGATATTGTTGACGACTCGCAGCTAAAGCTTCGCTGCAGCTTAACCGAATCGCAAGTGCTAAATGTTAGCAATGGTCAAAAGGTTTTAGTAAAAAGCGATGCTTTCCCTAACCAAACCTTCGAGGGTAACATATCGTTCATCGGCAAAAACACAGGTGGCGGGCTAAGCTATCCCATCGAAATTATCATAAAAAATAAAAAGGAGTTGCTGGCAGGTATGTACGTAACCGCCTATTTTGAATTGAATCAGCAGCGAACCGGGATACTTATCCCCAGGAATGCCGTGAGCGGAAGCGTAAAATCGGCCAGCGTATTTGTGGTAAAGAATGGCGCTGCTCAACAGCGCGATGTTACTATAGGCAATATGGTTGGTAACAGGGTTGAGGTTACTCAGGGGTTACAACCCGGCGACAGCATTGTAGTGGCCGGACTAATTAACGTGGCCAACGGCACCAAAGTGGTTAACAGAAAATAGTCAGCACTATGAAAATATCCGAAATATCAATAAAACGGCCAATTTACGTTATCGTACTGTTTGCCGTACTCACAATCCTCGGTTACTTGGGTTTCCGGAACCTAAGCGCCGAATTGATGCCCAAGTTTACCCCGCCAATGATTAACGTACAGGTGGTGTACCCCGGCGCATCGCCATTAGAGGTTGAAAACTCGCTAACACGTAAACTCGAAGATGCTCTTTCGAGTATGGAGGGTATCGATCAAATTCAATCGTACTCCTATGAAGGTATGTCGATGCTGTTCGTACTTTTTAGCTACGGAACCGATATCGACAAATCCATTACTAACGCGCAGAACCTCATTGCATCAAAAATGATGGAGCTGCCCCGCGATATTTTATCGCCTACCATCAACAAGGTAACGGTTGACGATAAACCCATCATAGCAATAGCCGCTAGGGCTAACCTTGAGGCAACCGCCTTTTACGACCTGATTGATAAGCGTATTTTGCCCGATATCAACAGCATAAAAGGGGTGGCTAAGGTAAGGCTATTGGGTGGACAGGCACGCGAAATTCAGGTTAATCTCGATATGGACAAGATGCGCGTGCTGGGCATTACACCAATTCAAATTCAGGGAATTATAAGAGCCTCAAATCTCGATTTCCCAACTGGAAGCCTAAAAAGCAACCAAACGTCAACCATTGTGCGCCTATCGGGAAAACTTAAATCCGTTGATCAAATTCGGAATATGGTAGTAACCACGCTGCCATCGGGTAGCCAAATTAGGCTGAGCGATGTGGCCGAGATTTCCGATGCCATAAAAGACCCAACCATACTTGCTAGGGTAAATGGCGAGGAGGCAGTGCTAGTAAATATACTTAAGCAGGGCGATGCCAATGCCATTGAGGTGAGCGACATGGTGCGTGAGCGCATTGCAGAGCTCGAGACAGAATTCTCAGGTCAAGGCCTTAAGATGGAGATTGCACAGGATTCGACCGATTTCACCCGCCAATCGATAAACTCGGTTATAACCGACCTGTTGATGATTGTATTGCTAGTAACGCTAGTAATGCTTTTTTTCTTGCACAGTTTCCGTAATGCGCTAATTGTTATGACCGTTGTGCCAGTTTCGCTTATTGCCACGTTTATTGGTATGCAACTTCTCGATTTTACGCTAAATCTTATGTCGTTACTTGGCCTATCGCTTGTAATTGGTGTGCTGGTTGACGACGCCATTGTGGTAATTGAGAACGTATATCGACATATTGAGATGGGTAAGAATCGCATTCGTGCTGCATACGATGCCATGAAGGAAATTGGCTTTGTGGTAATCTCTACAACGGTTGTGCTGGTTGTGGTTTTCTTACCCGTTGCCCTTACCGATACTCTGGTATCGGATATTTTACGGCAATTCTCGCTGGTAATTGTAATTGCCACAATTATTAGTACACTGGCTGCACTCACACTAACGCCAATGTTAACATCAAGGTTTGCCCGTGCGGAGAACCTCTCGGGTAAAGGGTTCTTCAGAAAAATTTTAGTGGCTTTCGAAAAGCAAATCGAAAGGTTTAGCCTTTGGATATCTAAAATCCTATCGTGGTCGCTTTCGCATAAGCGCTGGGTTGGGGTAATAGTTACGGCCATTGCCATTGCGGTATTCTCGCTATTCCCATTGGGGTACATTGGGTTCGAATTTCTTCCAAATGTAGATAGAGGCGAGTTTATGGTTCAACTCGAAATGCCCAAAGATATATCCATAGAGGAGTCCAATGCTCTGGTTCGCCAAGCAGAGGATTGGATTCGCTCGCAGCCTATTGTTGAGAATGTTATAACTACCGTTGGTGTTACTAGCGACAATACGCAAAGTACCCGAGGAACAGCCTATCTTGCCGAACTTAATGTAGAACTGGTGCCTCGCGATATGCGCAGCGTAGAAACCAGCCAGTACATCACCCTACTTAAGCAGCCGCTATCTAATTTTCTGATGAAAGCCAAAGTGAAAATATTCAATGTTGCTCTAACCGGCGAGGCATCAAAGGCGGCTGTTGAATATGTTATTAGCGGTACAAATACCGATACACTAATGCTTTTTGCCCAACGAGCCC
>CAZTFJ010000106.1:0-858 GCA_964612255.1 uncultured Rikenellaceae bacterium
TCTCTCTGACTTCAAAAAATTTTCAAGCTGAATAACTAGGTCTTCATCTGATATTCTCCGAAATTCTTTAACAAAATTCATCTTTCTTGCAAGGATATTCATATTCAACTCTTTTTTACAAAGATACAGAACTTCAGATTTGAAGTAAAGATTTTTCTTTTTTTCTTTTCCACTTGCCTCTAACAAGCCTGTCTTACTTCTTCTATCTTCTGTCCCCTGACTTCTGACCTCTGTCTTCTGACTTTCGACTTTCGACTCTCCACTCTAGTCACTATCTATTATCATAACCTAAATCTCAGCATGCTGCCACTAGTTTGGTGGTGGAAACACTAGCATAATCCTGGTTAGCCTATATTAGCCTGAAAGCAACAGAATTTTGCAATCGTATAAAAATGCTAGTTCACTTCAGTTTAAACCCTTACCATTGATATGCCAAACAAGGCCAAAATAAATAGTACGGAGCGCATAGTTATCGAAAGTGGTAACGCTATAATTGGCATTATAACTTGCGTCTCGCTCATTTTGTCTGTTTAAAACGTTATTAATCGACATAAATACAACAAGGGCATTGCTGTTAAGGGGGAAATATCGGCTTATGCTAAAATCGAGTCTAGCGTAATTATTGAACTGCTCACTCAAAAAATCTGAACTATAAATAGGGATATAAGAACCCGTGGGCGTATGTGAAACCGACGCGACAACCGGAGTGTATAGTTTTCCGGGGCGAGCAATAAATGTTGTAGTAATATTTAGGATTTTGGGGTTATTATACTTAAACGATGTTTTTAGCAGATAGGCCGTATTGTACTCTCCTTTAAACCTTTCACCATTAATAGCAACCGTTTGATGAATTAGGGC
>CAZTFJ010000106.1:868-2072 GCA_964612255.1 uncultured Rikenellaceae bacterium
GTTCGATAAAGATACTTTTACCCATTTGCCCAACGCTTTATCGAGGAATATCTCTGCACCAAACGTTTCAACATCATCAGTTGAGTAATAGCTATTAAGCTGCTGCTCACCCGTTTCAAACTTAGCATAAACAGCAGCAGACAGCCTTAAGTCGTTATGCTGCAAGGCATAATCAACAGCCAGCTGTTTGCTGCTTAGCAAGTTAAACTTTGGGTAGTAGTAATTAGGAATGGTATAGCTGCGGTAAAACCCACCGCTTAACAAGAGCCACTGTTTGGAGCTTAAACGATATTTAACTCCTAGCTGCGAGCTGGCATATGATTTCTCCCGATTTGTAGGTATACGAAATCGAAGGCCTGAGGAGAAAGTAATATTACTACTTACTTCCCAACTAGAATACAAGTAAGTCTCTAGTCGACTTAGCGATACAGCTGTATCGGTTTCAAAACTTGGCGCTTCGGGGGCAAGCGCAAAATAGTAAAGTGGCGTTTTACCTGCAAAACGGCTGCTCTGATAATCGTGCGCAACTCCAAATTGAACATCAACTTTAGGGATAGCTAATAATTTATAATCTAGCGCATTGTATAAATGCACAATGGCGTTTGATGACTGAATATTACCAAAGCTAAAATCTTTATCGGAAATGCTGTAACCACTGCTAAAACTGGCCATACCAACCGAGTTTAGGTGCTTAACATTATTCACAGTGAAAAATCGTTGGTTTGCTGTGTTAACCTCATTGTTGTGCCCAAGCATATTGGCTAGGCCGCTAAAGTTTTCGTTAACAAAGTAGTTAAAAGTATTAACCTCTATTGTCCTCCCAAATTTTCTGTTCAAGTTTATCCCCATATCCTTAGTTTGAAAACGCTTAATATTTGCTAAGGACTTTGGTTGAATAGCCACAAATGCATCGGAAAGCTGATAGTTGCCATACACTTGCACAAACGACTTGCCTTTTTCAAGTTCCTGGTTCAGGAAAAGCCCGGCGCTAGCAAGGCTAGCCGAAACCTGCAGCTGATTATAGTCCAATTGCCTTACTGTTTGCACCTCTACCAAACCCGCGCTGGTATTACCATATGTTAAGGGCGGATTGCTTGCATAAACATACTGCTTATCGACAATCTCGGGATTAAAAAGGCTAAAAAACCCCTGATTGTTTAGCAAACTTGCTTTTACAGGCGAGTAAATTGGCACCCCATTAAGC
>CAZTFJ010000106.1:2082-8483 GCA_964612255.1 uncultured Rikenellaceae bacterium
GATCGGGTGAGCTCCCCCTTAGCGAAGGGCTAGCAGTTTCGTCGATTGTGGTTGATGCCGGCAAAAGGGTAATGGCCTTAAGCGGATCGCCCTGCGAAACGGGGTTAAGGTAAATCTCCATTCTTTGCATCTTAACCACCGAAAACTTTTCGGATATTGGATCTTTTGCCCTAATCACCACATCATCTAAAGCTATGGTGTTTTCATGCAAAACTATGGTTATTCGGTTTGTGCTGTTTGTGGATTGAATTGAATAAGTAGTTGTTTTATACCCAATAAAAGAAGCCACTAACGTGTCGGCATTGGCCGAAACCTGGACTTTAAAATAGCCCTGAAAGTTTGTAGTAACACCATTCTGCACTTTTGATTTTGGATAAACATTTGCTGCAAATACCGGATTTCCCTTAGTATCGACAACAACGCCACTAACCCACTTCTGCGAAAAACCTTGGGTTACCCACAAAATTAGCCATACCAATAATATCACCCGCCTCATTTGCCTACAAGTTTAGCTGCTAGCTGGTTAATCTGATGGTTGTTAGGATAAGCTGCAGCAGCCTGCTGAAACATCGCCTTGGCCTTTGCCCACTGCTCATGCTTTATGTAATATCGAATAATCATTAGGTACGCCTCCTGTTTGCCCCATGAAGGGAGATACTTATTGGGTACCTTTTGCTCTGGCATCGAAAGGGACTTAAGCAGATAATGCTCAACCTCTTGCCCACCTCCATACTTTTCTGGGGTATAAAAATCGTTACTTGCGTAAACGTAGTAACCTCTAATATTGGTAGAGTCTAAGGCAATGGCCTTTTTCGCATTGCTCTTCACCTCACCCGACAAAAACATCACCTTAAAGCCCTTGAACTGCAAAGCAAAACCTTGCAACATAGAGAGTAACGCATAATCCTCTGAGTTTTTACTGGTTAATTCCTTTAGCCAATCTATTCCCTTGTCAATCTCTTTCTCGGCTGCTTTCTTATCGCCCTGCTTTAGGTAGTACAACGACAAGTAGAATTGGAGGTAAGCACGCCAGTACTGAACAATTTTTTGGTTTTGCTCATGGTATAGCGCATCGAGTTTACTGCTCAAAGCTATTAGTTCATTGTTGTTTTTAGATATAAACGACTGAGCAAAAGCATTGCTAATCTTCTCTTCAACACCTTCTATTAGCGATGTTGGTTCCGACGTTTCAACCACCTGCGCATAACTTATGTTGGCCTTTGATGTTTGATCTACATTGCTTCCGCTGCACGACAGCGACACGAAGCATAAGATAATTAACTTTTTCATAACTAGAATAATTTAAATTAGTTTACTTTATAAACTATATTGATAAAAAAATTAGGGTTTTAGGTATTGCTTTATGGCCTCAACATAATCTTCAAAAGCCTTAATCCCCATTGGCGTAATTTCAATAGAAGTATGCTGATAATTATTTAAAAATCCTTTGGTGATGCTAATATACTTAGCGCTTTCCAACTTTTTTAGCTGCACGCTCAGGTTACCAGCTGTAGCCTTGGTTACATCCTTAAGCTCGTTGAAATCGCTCCGCTCGTTGGTTACAAGGAACGACACAATGGCTAGCCTAAGCTGCGAGTGGAGTATGGGATTTAGATTTTTATACACGAGTTTTCTTTCTTTTGATTCTAAAAACCAAACCCGGCCCCAAAACAAATAGCAACGAAACCACGCTTAGCATTAACGAATGGAATTCCCAGGGCAAATGAATACACACAAAAGCCGATAGGTTAATTAAAACACCAGAAAATACAACCAAGCGGCTACGGATTGATGTACCCGACATAATGTAACCAATTCCGAGTAGTATTAGCATTACGGGAATTAGCAACGCTTTAAAGAACGAAGCGTAAACAAATCCCAGAACCATTAAATTAAGGGCAAGAGCAATCCAGGTAGCAGAAATAATAGATGATATAACATTCTTTTTTGATACGCCTTGCTTGTTCTTATAGTGCAACCAAGTTGCCACTCCGCCCAGCGGTAAAATGAAATAGGGGTAATAGTTATAATCGTATATCTGAAACTGAATTAGCGCGAATTGGGCCATACTTGCAAAACCTACTAGCGAACCCCATAGAATGTAGGTAAACCCATTCTCTTCGAATTTCGATTTGGCCTCGCTTATCACTCGAGAAATCAGCTCAAGGCTCTTTTCTGGTGTAAATTCATGGTTTTCCATAGTACTTTTTTTGCAAATATAAATTAGTTTATATTGTAAACCTAATCATTTTCAAAAAATTTAACCCAAATTTGTCATTAGCAATTCTTTTTCTAATGAACGCCATTAGAAAAAGACACAGCTTTTGCTTTGATTATTTGGATTTTAATTTGACAAATTGACTAAGAAAAACTAAAAAATTTGCAATCATAAATGCTTACAAATTTAGTTTTTCTTAATCGGGGTTTAACCCAGCTAAGCCATTAGTTCGCAAAACTTCTAATGTCTAATCTGGGATAATGGTTATTGTTTTCATTAAAACTTTTTATTGGGAAAAACAACTCAAGGCAAAAATCAAACTCTTAAAGCAACTATACTGTGGTTTAATTTGCGATGTTTATACAATCAAAATTAACATTTTTACCACAATTTACCCCCCCCCATTTTTATGTGCTATAAAACATACACAAAAGCACATAATGAGTCAATGATTAACAGAAAAACACCTCACTATGGCAAAGGATTACAGCTGATGGTTTGCAGCGGGTTGATGAGTGAAAAATCCTGACAGGTTTCTAAAACCTGTCAGGATTGACATGCCGCAGCCTCCAATCAGCAACACTTGCTAATGATAGACCAGCTCTGGTGCAACCCACCTTTGGCAGGTAAACCTGAGCCAAACGTGGAGTAGCAAAAACTTTACCGAGCAGATGAATATCAGGGCTAAAGCCCATTTTACTACAGGTTTTTCCCCTGCCCTAAAGGACAGGGTTATTGGCAGCCACTGCCTATTTACAATTTCAGATTCCTAGTTGGGTTAAGGGCTGTACCTCTGCAGAACGAAACAGTCCGTGTACGACTTTAAGTTGCGCCCGGACTTATGCTCAAACCAACCTAAAACTTAAAAGTATAGCTAATTGAGGGCATAATAGGGAAAAGGCTAAAACGATATAACTTGGGTGTATCGTTGTGATATCGTGTAAAATAAAAATAGGGGTTCTTCCTATTGTAAATATTAATGATGCTAAAATCCCAGACGCCAACCCAACCCTTATGGTATTTGGTATGTGATATTCCTATATCGGCTCGATGGTATGAACGATCGCGATAATTGTTTACGCCATCGTAAATAAAAACAAAGTTACCCTCGTTATCTTTATACTGCTCAGAAGGTAAGCTGTAGGGCAAACCCGTACCAAAAACCCAGGTAAAGGTTAGGTTTACCTTTTCGCTAAGCTGCTGGTTGTATAGCAACGACAAGTTTACCAACCTATCGTTCCTAAATGGAAATTCATTACCGCAGTTAATATCGCTAAACTGCCTATTGGCCTCCGACACCCCAATGCTAAACCAGCCTGTTGATGAACCTTTTACCTTTTGCAACATCAGTTCAACACCCATTGCACTCCCCTTACCATTGGTGGCTAGTACTTTGGCAAGGTCGTTCCCCAAAACGTACGACACCCCCTCCTTTAGGTCGGCTAAATTGGAGAGTTTTTTATGGTAAGCCTCTAGGGTTACTTCGTAAAACCCATCGTAAGCCACATGGTTAAGTCCTAACGACCAAATTTTGCTTGCAGAGGGTGGTGCAAATGCTCCAGCAGGTATCCGATAATCTGTTGGCATACCTGCGCTATTGTTCGAGACCAAATGGAAGTGCTGATGCATAACTGAGTAAGACCCCTTTAAAGAGGTGTTGCTAGTAATTTTTCTGGATACAAGTATCCGAGGTTCAATAAAATTGAATACCTCATCGGTATAGATAAGCTTTTGCGCACGCACCCCAATATTTAAACCAAATCCGTAGTAGTTGTTAACTATGAACTCACCGTATACACTTGGGCTCAAGGCACTACCCAGGGTATAACCTGTAGCAGTTGGCACAACCTCACTAGCACCATCTGCCACCTGCTTTATGGTAGTTTGCCCAGGATTATACCGATGCGAAACAAGGGCGCAACCCAAAAGTATGGTAACCTTATTGCTGACTCTGTAATTGTAATTTATGTTCAAAAAATCATCCCTAACGCTCGATTTAAAAGATGATTCTACTGCATAGTTCCCAAGGGTTTTAACATCGATATTAGACAGCTCTGAGTACGTGTACGCAGTTGTGCCAACCGTAATGTTCAAGTAGTTTCGGCTGTTAACAATACGATTAAACCTTAACGCTGCTCCCAAATTACCCCACTGGTTGGTAAGCGATGAGTTTACCGATTCATCGTCCTTGGTTTTCACACCCAGCTTATCGTTACCATTATAAAAGCTAAAGAATAGGCGGCTCTTTTCGGAAATGTGAGTATTTAGTTTTACGTTCATATCGTACATGCTATAGTTCTCATCAACCTTAAAAATCCAACGTAAAAAGGGAATGGTATTTTTCCGAAGCGATACCAAATAGCCGGCCCTGCCTTTAACAATTGGGCCATGAGCTAAAACTTTTGATGTAAGCATACCCAAGGTAATGCTTTGCCTGTGCTCAGCCATATCGCCATCGAGAGTATGCACATCAACAACCGACGATAGCCGCCCTCCGTAGCGAGCGGGGAAAGCACCAACGTAGAATGTTGCATCCTTCACTATATCGGAATTAAAGGTAGAGGTAAAACCACCAAGATGCGTTACGTGGTACAGGGGCAATTCATCTAAAAGGAATAGGTTTTGGTCATGGCTGCCTCCCCTAACGTACAAATTACTGTTGCCATCGCCTGCAAGTTGCGTTGCAGGTGCAAGCTGATAGTATAGCAGCATATCCTTTTCACCGGCAAAAGATGGCAACCCTGCTAGCTGCCTTGGATTAAGCCTAAATACAGACATCTCTGGCTTTAGCGCGCTCTTTTTGGAGAAAACCTTAACCTCTCCTATTGAATGGGCCGATGAGGTTAGCTGAATATTGGCAACCTGCTCTTTATGCGGTAAGGTAACTTGCAAAGGAGAATACCCTATGTGCGAGAAATAAACATCAACAGAATCCATTCCTTGGGAAAGCCATAACGTGAAATGGCCATAGGCATTAGTTGTTGTGCCTTGCCCCGTTTTGATGTTTACCACTGAGGCTCCTACAAGCACCTCTTTACTCTGAGCATCAATTACGGTACCCGATACAGAAACATTTCTGCTCTGGCTTAAGCCCGTAATTGGTTTTACAACTGCCGATAAAAGAACAATCACAACAATTAACCCTGATATTATTGAAGCATTGATGCTAAGTAGTTTCATAAGATTACTAATCGATAGTTCTAGAGGCAATATGCATTACAGTATCTACCTTTGCATAACCAGCAAAAATGCCATACCCGCCAACAATATTCGACATAACAGCAACCGGCGGAGCAATGCCATACAAAAAATCGCCCTCAACGGCATACATCTGCGTGTATTTTGATGTTTTATAATGAAAATATGCCTTTGAAACGGCACGTAGCTCCTCAGGTAATGCTCGGGGAACTGGTATCCAGTAAGGGGATTCCAGGAACTTGATGTTTCGTACATAAAATCGACTAGGGCTTCCTGCTGATTTTCGTCAAACCTAAAAAGTAAGGTTTCCGGATATCCGCTCCCTATAAGCATTAGGTCGGGGTAATAGGTTTCGCGGGTAATTAGCGGGTGGTTCGACTTTAAGGGCGTGGTTGAGCTGTAAAACTCCAAATCATCGTCATCATCCCAAATCTCGGCAAGATAAAGAGCCACTTCAAAGTATTGACTTTGTGTTACTTCATTTATCGATTTTATGGAAATACTTACCTGGTTATAAAAATCGTAACCAATAGGTTGCACCGAGGCATCTACTATTAAGGCTGGGTAAGGAATGGTATCGGTAGCAAATGCCTCAACATCTCCAGTAGAATTGTACAGTTCTATCCTGTATATACCTCCCGATTCATACTCAAATTCGTTTGTCGTAAAAGTGAAGTGATCAAAATTATAATCTGGTGTAAGCGCATACTCATACCCGCTAGTCACATTGGTTATACTAGCGTTAAAATCATCAATTTTGCTAATTGAGGCGGAGTAGGCAGGCTGAGTATGCGTTACGTAAACATATGGATTTTTATGCGATACAGGATATGAGCTAATTACAATACTGGGTTTATGCAATACAGATTCAACTTCAACAAGCTCTTCGCATCCCACAAAAATTAGCAGCATACACAATAGTAGAATTCTCATTTTAATATGTTAACTGCATACGTAATGGTTTATGCTTTTAGTAACGTTGAAC